>NZ_BAUP01000081.1:0-21869 GCF_000648275.1 Holospora elegans E1
AAGTGGCGAAAACCTGGTCAAGGTGTTATTATGGATCACTCCTCTTTTCATAAATCCAAGAGAAGTAGAGAATTAATAGAATCTGTAAAATTCGGTATAATTTTTCTATCTCCTTACTCTTTTTGATTCCAATCCAATAGAGAAATCCTGGGCTAATATGAAGAGGGGGATTGAATGCAATATACTAAATCTTAAGGTTCTATTCGACACTTTCTCGTGCTTCTTTAAAAACATCTAATTCAACCTAAATTACTACATACCCATTTAGGAGTTTTTTACTTTTAAAATTTTTATAAGTAAAAAATAGAACTTTGCTTTTTATTTTATTTTTATTTTGTACAATAGTTGCATTGAAGGCAAATAGACTAAAAATGAAAAAAATTTTTTTGTGTGACAAATTGGTCAGAGATCGTGCTCAATCTTTAAATAGCGCTCAAGATCTTGAAGGAGTTTACCGAGTTCTTGGACTGGCAGAACGCCCAACCTATGCTAAAAAAAAGATTCTTGAAGAAGCACAAGAAGCGCTAGATGATTTAGAACACCACAACAAAACTCACGGACTTAGTGAACTTGCCGATGTTATACAAGCGGCTCAAGCTCTTTTAGAATTAAACAACGAAATCAATTTCGATTTTTTTTCCTCCTCAATTCTTTCAAATTTTTTAGAACGCTTAAACGTTTCTCATGAAAAAGAACTAGAAACGGCACAACTTCTTGTAAATCAGGCAAAAATATTGAAAGAAACTCCCACATCAGAAAGAGACGTTATTAACATCTGCCTCACCGTCATTAAATTAACAAAAATCTTAGGCTATTCCTCAAAAGACTTAGAAAAAGAATTTTTCAGAAAAGAAAAGGAAAAAGGAGCATTCAAAACTTGGACCTGCCTAACTCAGATTACGCTTCCCCAAGAACACCCTAAATTCTTAAATTATTCCCAGCGCTATCCCATGTTAGACCTAACCTAGCATCAAAACAGCTTTCTTTTTTGAAAACCTTTGATGCATTTTGGAAATACCTAAGAGATAAAAAATGTTAAAACTAATCCCCCCCCTCGCTAAAAAAAAATTATAAAACGCTTTTTGTAAAAAGCACTTCGTTCGCTATGCGAACCTTAATAGGACCTTTTTCTCTAACAGGGACAACCATAACAGCACAGGCAGGACAACGCAACGTTAAAACAGTGGAACCAAACCCAAATTCTCCGGCAGTATTTCTGGACTGACCAAAAGTTTGGGAAACCACAGAAAAAGAACCTGGGCCATGTGCATCAAGAAGAGCTTTAGAAGTTCTAACCTCTTCATACCCAATAATTAACTTGGTGATCAGGTCAGCACCCTTTGCGTTAAAAGAAAATATAAGGCCAAATATCAAAGAAAATCTAAGAATTAAACTCATCACTGTGCTCATTGCCTTCTATGGAATCTATGATAAATCCTCTATAAGTTTTTTCGATCATATTTTTCGTAATCAAGTTATTTTTTTGTTTGTTATGTTTTTGCAACAATCTAATTAAATAATTTTAATATAAATTATTCAAGTAAAAAAGATAATATTCCGTCGAGACGAAGCTTCCCTTCTATTGTTAACTGAAGCCTTTTTTCGAATTCTATCATATACCCAGCGTCTTTTAATTGCTGAATTTTTACCTCAAATTTTGAAGGAATAGGCAAAACAGAATCTAGAAAAACTCCTTCTTTTAAACGCAGCCCCATTAACATTTTTTCTTTAAACTGCGTACATAATTCCAAAGGAACAGCCTGCTTTACAGCGTTATGGTAGACGGTGCAAGAATTTAACCAAGAAGTTGCACTGCTTTCGTTAACTATGGCGTACTTTCCATCAGAAAAAGTTATCCGACTATGTGCACCAGCACCAATACCCAAATAATCTTCGTACCGCCAATAGGTTAAATTATGCTCACAATATTCTGCGTCACGCGCGTAATTAGAAATTTCATATCCATTCCACCCCAAAGACTCTAAATAATGGTGTGTCCACAAATAAAGGTCTGCGGCAGATGATGCATCTAAAATTAGATTTTTTTCCTGTTGTGCCCTGCGATGAAAAAGAGTTCCTCGCTCTAACGTTAGTTGATATAAAGAAATATGAGACCCCGCCCACTGTAATGCTTCCTTTAGCTCTGTCTTCCAATTTTCTGGATCTTCGTGATATTTGTGAGCATACATTAAGTCTAAAGAAAACCGAACATCCTTTTTTTTCAACCAAGTCAAGACATTTTTTGCTTCTTGCTTGGTGTGCGTGCGCCCTAAAAACTTTAAAACAGGATCTTGGAAAGACTGCACCCCCACTGAAATACGATTTATTCCCAAGGCAACAATTTCTTGTAGCTTTTCTGTCTCAAACTTTGTTGGATTCATTTCTAGGGTGACTTCTATAGAAGAAAGCAAAACTCCAAAAACTTCGCTAATATGCTGCAATATACCCGCTAATAGAGATATCGGCATAAGAGAAGGGGTCCCCCCACCAAAAAAAATACTGGTAACTTTGCACTCCCCTATACGCTTGCGCCAATAAGTGATCTCTTTTTTATATGCTTCAATCCAAATCTCAGGATCTTGGGTAGGCGCCTTAGACCAAATTCCACGATTAAAATCACAATACGGACAAATACTTAAGCAAAACGGCCAATGAATATATAAAGCCAACTTTTTCATCAATTACTTTACTTCAGAAATATAAATGTACTTAAGTAGTTTCTTCATTTTATATTTTATACGTTTTCAAGGTCAAAAATAGGCTCAGGCTTAGGCCAAAGCGCCGTACTTAACGGAGATCCAAGTCGCTGAATACTTCCACTAGATATTTCCTTTTCTTCCCCCATCTGCTGTAACAGCTTTTCCATTGTTTTAGGCAATACAACAGAAAACAAAAGAGCTATATCTCTTAAAAACATACACAAACTGTATAATCCTTCAAGAAGATGCGATGCTTTTTCTGGAATATTCAACATTTTCCAGGGCTCAAATTTTGTTATATACGCATTTACCTGTTGCACACTGGTTTGAAGTAAATCAATATAGCCGTACAAATCCTCTTGTTCTATACAAAATTTTAAATAAGGTAAAGCGCGACGCCCCCAGGTTTGCAAGGCTTCGTGTTCGCTATCTATGGGGGGGGATTTTGACTCTTTAAAGTCGTTTGAACAATAACGATCAATAAAAGCCAAAATACGCTGCGCTAAATTCCCTAACGTATTTTTCAAATCTTGATTATAGCATTGCAGCAAAGCATCTTCTGAGATATCTCCGTCTTGACCAAAACGAATATCTTTTAGTAAAAAATACCGAAGTGCATCAGCACCGTATCGCTGAATTAAGGCAAAAGGATCTAAAACATTTCCCAAAGATTTTGACATTTTTTTTCCTTCTCGTGTCCACCATCCGTGGGCAAAGACACGCTCAGGAGGCTTAAGCCCTGCTGCCATAAGAAATGCCGGCCAGTAAACAGTATGAAACCGGAGAATATCTTTTCCGACCAAATGCACGCTGTGCGGCCAAAAAGTTTTAAAATTATCTTGCTCTACATCAGGATACCCCAAAACAGTAAGATAATTTGTCAGCGCATCCATCCACACATACATAACATGCCCTACATGAGTTGGAACGCTAATACCCCAAGACAATTTTGTTCTAGATATAGCAAGATCTTTTAACCCTGATTCAATAAATCGAAGTGTTTCATTGTACCGTTCCTTAGGACGAATGGCATGTGAATTTTCCTGGTAATAGGCCAAAAGTTCCTTTTGCCACGCTGATAATTTGAAAAAATAACAAGGCTCTTCCACCCATTCTACCGGGGCACCACTGGGAGCTTTTCCATCTTGAATTTCATCTTCACTATAAAATGCTTCATCTCGAACAGCATACCATCCCGAATATGTCCCTAAATAAATATGCCCTCTATCTTCTAGCGTCTTCCATAAAGCCTGAGCAGCTTGATGATGGCGAAATTCTGTTGTACGTATAAAATCATCAGGAACGGCGTTTAAAGCTTGAACTAACGATCTAAAAATCTTTGCCATATCATCTACATAAGCTTGAGCGGGCACATTCTTAGATTTTGCAGATTGAGCAACCTTTCCACCATGCTCATCAACGCCCGTAACAAAATATGTGGGCCAACCTAAAAATCTCCAAAACCTTGCCATGACATCTCCGGCTATGGTCGTATAAGCATGACCAATGTGAGGAACGTCATTGACATAGTAAATAGGCGTTGTTACGTAAAGCGGATATCCGCGACGAGGCAAATAAACATCGTTTAAACGAGATAAAGGCCTGGACGTTGCAAACAATTGTGGCTTTTGAACAGGTACGTTTTGAGCTTTCATAAAACAACATAAAAAAACGTAAGCGCAGATATTTTACCATATTTTACACAAAAAAAAAGGACGCGTCCATGAAAATTCCCCTCTACTTCTATCGTTTTTCTTCTGGCACTCATTTTTTCATCCTTACCATTTTTTTAACTTTTCTCAGAACACACAGGTTCTTTCCCATCAAAAGGATTTAAAAAATTTTTAGAATGTAGAGCATCTGTAATAAAAGGCCAAAGCTCTTCTAAAACTTTTGTGTACAAAGAATGTTTAAAAAATGCGCAACTGCTCATTAATTCTTGCCTTTCAATCCATTTCCAAGAACCAAATTCAGGATAGTCTGTTGCTTCTAAATTAATATCTTTGTCTGATCCAAGAAAAATAAACCCATACCAAACCTGCTTTTGCCCTTTAAACCTTAGTTTCCACAAATTAAAATAAGGAAAATCGTAGCGATACGCATTTTTTGTACGCGCAACAAGCTGGCACTGATTTTTTACTCCCACTTCTTCCCATAGCTCACGCCAAGCGGCCTGCGCAAAAGGCTCTGGCTTTTGACTGTAAAAATCCACTCCCCCTTGGGGCATTTGCCACTGGGAATGTTTTTTATTTATCCGCTTTCCAACAAAAATTTTTCCACCTTTATTCACCAAAACAATCCCTACACCAAGGCGATATTTAGGGTCTTTCGCATCAGCGCCAGAACGAATAAAAGCTTGAAAAAAAAGGCATATTCTTTTTAATAAAGCAAACCTCATGATGGCTTCACAGCAGTTGCGCTGTACAACGTTTCGTAAATCTCAGGATGCGCTGCCACAACATCAGAACTAAGCACCCCTTGCCCTTGTAACGGCCCCTTGAATTGGTGGCTCATTCTTCCCCCTGCTTCTTTCAAGATGGCGATTCCCGCTGCACTGTCCCAAATGCGCGTAGCATATTCTACACACCCATCTAAACGCCCAGCGGCAACATAAGCAAGGTGAAGAGAAGTGCTTCCAAACGATCTAAACAAAGCCAAAGGGAATCGCTGAAATAAGGAAACAATACGACTGCATTGATCAGAAGTGTGCCTTGGTCCTGGCAATGCCATTGCTATATAATTTCTTGGACGCTTTTGAGGAAGACGCAACCTATACTGATCCAAAAACGCCCCTACTCCTTTTTGTGCCCAAAAAATCTCATCTCGCACCGGGTCATAAATCACCCCCATTAAAAAATCCTGACGTTCGTACAAAGAAACAGAAATAGAAAAATAAGGAATCCCCTTGGAAAAATTATTAGACCCGTCCAAAGGATCAATAATCCAAGTTGCAGCATCGATGCTTTCCCCGGGGATCCCCCCCCCTTCCTCCATCAAAAATCCGTACCCAGGATAACTTTCTTTTAATCCTTGATAAAGAATTTTTTCAACACGACATTCACTATCAGTGACAAATTTTTTCAAACTCTTTTCAGCGCCCTGAAGCTTTTCAACCTCCGAAAAGTCTCTCAACAAATTTCCACTAGCCTTAAACATCAGCCGCGTTACAACATTTACAAAAGAAGAAGGTGTGGAAAAAGCGCGCACTTGAAACACAAAAAAAATATATTTATTATTGTACAAAAAAAAATGTTTTATTTCAATACGTTAATTACGAATAACACGTTAGATTTTTTTTATTTTGTTAAAAAAATATTTTTTAAATTCTTAAAAATAAAATAATTTTTTATTTTTGTCGTACACTTTTTTAAATACAAAATATTTTAAACATTAATAATAACTGGTTTTTTAATTAATTGTATTTTCACTGTTTTTGATCGTTCCAACCAATTTTTAAGTACAAACCGTTGGATTTAGAACATTTATTGTGCTACAATTCGCGATAATATCTTTTTGGAGCCGCAAAGTGTTTGACTCTGAATCTGTAAAAGAATACCCAGTAATTATATCACAAGATGTGGTTTTTTTTCCATTTACTGCCGGAGTTTTAGCGATCAAACACGCTTCGTCTGTTGAAATTATTCAAAAAATTACAAAACAGCCCCAGGAAGATCGATACGTAGTTTTGTGTACCCAAGACCAATCTGAAAAAAAAAATTCAAAGATTTTTTCTGTAGGAACGCTGTGTCGTGTACGGCAATCAACGTTTATACATGATGATTGTCAAGCAGTACTGGAAGGGCTTGAGCGTGTTCACGTTACATTGTCAGAGGATATGCAAAATTGCTCTGCAAAGCCTTTACACACCCAAGAAGAAGCTCCTGCAAAGATTGAAGCTACATTTAGAGTATTAAAAAATTATTTGGACCAGTATTTAAAGCTTAACGCACAAGATACAATTCATCGAGCATTAACAATTGAAGAACAAGAAACGGTTAATGTTGAGCAAGTTGTGTACAAAATTTCTGGAAATATTAATGATATTGAAAAAAAGAAAAAATTTTAAAATCTGACAGCTTAATTTCTAGAATGAAAATTCTTATAGAATGGTTTAGTTTTGAAGTTGCTATTGGCAAATTCAAAGAAACCCTCAGCATTAAAGCAGCACAAAAAATGCGTAATGATTACCAAGAATATGTACGAAAAACAAAGGAAGAGATTTTAAAACGAGAATCTGGAGAACAAGACATTTACCATAATATCGAAAAAAAAATTCAAAATGCGAAACATTTAACTCAGGAAGCAAAAAAACAAGCAGAAGATGAATTAAAGAAATTACGATTATTGCCTCAGTCTTCTCCTGAAATATCTGGAATTCAAAGTTACATAGATTTTTTGGTCAGCCTTCCTTGGAAAAAATTAAAGCCTTTAAACAAAGATCTGCATGAAGCTAACAAGATCCTTGAAGAAAGCCACTCTGGTATGGACAAAATTAACGAACGCATTTTAGAGTTTTTGGCAGTTCATCGTCGTCGAAAAACCGATCAAGGTGCTGTATTGTGCCTTGTTGGTCCCCCCGGTGTAGGAAAAACCTCTGTGGCAAAAGCCATTGCCAAAGCCCTAAATTTGGATTTCACTTCTATTGCTTTGGGCGGGTGTGGCGATGAAGCAGAAATTAGAGGTCATCGCAGAACATATATCGGTGCAACTCCCGGACGGATATTAAAAGCGCTGCAAGGTCGAGAAAAAGGAAAACACCTTCCCGGGTCTAACTCAGTGGTTTTACTAGACGAAATTGATAAGTTGGGAGCAGATAGAAGAGGGGATCCCTATGCAGCGCTTCTTGAAGTTTTAGATCCAGAACAAAATGGCGAATTTAGAGATCATTACTTAGAAATTCCTTACGATCTGGGGAAAATATTTTTTATTGCAACTGCCAATAAAAAATATGATATTCCTTCCCCACTTAGAGATCGCATGGAGTTAATTCACCTATCTGGATACACAACTCAAGAAAAAATTCAAATCGCGGAACGCCACCTAATTCCTAACGTTATGCAAGAACACTGTCTTAGCCAAGAGCAGTTTTCTATAACTCCTTCTGCGCTTTACGATTTATTGACGCAATATACTCCAAAAGAAGCAGGAGTGAGGGGCCTAAAAGAGCGTATCGGAGCTTTGGCTCGAAAAGTGGTTTTAAAATTAGAGATGGACATCATTAAAGGACAAGTTATTCACCACCAAGAGCTTACTGAGTATTTGGGAACAGCAATTTATCCCCCCCGGGCTCTTCACGAAAAAACTCAAGAAATAGGTGTTATCACAGGACTTGCATGGACAGAAGCTGGCGGAGATATCATGAAGATAGAGGCAGTTCAAGTCATTGGGAAAGGAAAAACTTTTTTCACTGGAAAATTAGGAGAGATTATGAAAGAGTCTGTTCAAGTTGCTCTGAATTGTCTTAAAGAAAATATCGAATATTACAAGCTAAACCCTGAAACTTTTATGAAAAACGACATTCATGTACATTTCCCAGAAAACGCTATTCCAAAAGATGGACCTTCTGCAGGAGTGGGCATTTTCTTAACTCTTTTATCTTTAGTTATTAAAAAACCTATTGCCAGCACCACTGCCGTCACTGGAGAAATTACAACAAAAGGGGATGTTTTGCGTATTGGGGGATTAAAAGAAAAGCTCATTGCGGCTGTTAATCACGGTATTGATACGGTTTTATTACCAGAATACAATCGTCAAGATTTAGACGATGTTCCAGAAGAAGTAAAACAAAAGCTTCATCTTGTCTTTATTAATCATATCCATCAAGCTGTTTCGTATATTTTTCCCGACAAAGATACGCTATCTGAATGATGAGTGTTTTGACAATCTACGCAGGAGGAAAATTAAAGCCCCCTTTTGATGCTTTGTGCAATCTGTACGTTAAGCGGCTTAGTCCCTTAAAAATATCAGTAAAAGAAATGGAAGAAAAGCAGTGGAAAAGTCTTGTAAAACTAAAGTCTCAGCGGTGGATTATGTGGGATGAAAAAGGAATTCAGTTCACCAGCTCTGAATTTTGGAAGAAATTAGACACCCTATCACCTTACCACATTTGTTTTTTTATTGGGGAATCCTTTGGAATTCCTAAAAATATTTTCAACCAAAATGATGAAATTTGGTCTTTTGGTTTGATGACGTGGCCACATCTTTTTGCGCGGGCTATGCTTTTAGAGCAACTCTATCGAAAAATTTTAGCGCAAAAAGGCCATCCTTATAGTTTTGTATAAAAAAATTCGCTTTTAACTTTTAAATTAAATAAGTTTTACACTTTTCAGTTTTAAAAAAATATTAACTTTTAAAAACTTTTCTCAACTGCCCCCAGCCCCCTATGAATAAAAAAGAGATTGTTTTTTCGTTTACAATTTGGTACCTTTCTCTTGAAAATTCATAGAGCGCTATAGAATTTTGAATGCTGTGATGTTATGATGAGAAAGAAAATGATGTAAAGCATTGGTGCTTTACAAAAAATTGAGGCATTATGTCGAATTTATCATCGTCCCGAATGACCAAGTGGAGAGAGCGGTTATGGCCGGTTTATCCAGAAGAAATGGGTATTTTTCTTCCGATGGTTGTTATTATGTTTTCTATTTTATTTAATTATACAGTAGCACGTAATGTTAAGGATTCTTTGCTTGTGAATTCACCAGGATCTAGCGGAAAAGTTCTTCCTTGGGTGAAATTAGGATTGGTAACGCCTTGTTCAATTTTAGCAGTTATTGGTTATGCGAAACTTAGTAATATTTTAAGTAAACAAAGGCTTTATTTTACAACATTACTTCCTTTTGCAGTATATTTTCTTTTGTTTGGGTTTGTTCTGTATCCCATGCGTGAGCATTTTAATTTTTCAACTGATTGGATTAAACAATGTCAAGAATCTTATCCTTTATTGAAAGATTTCTTTCCTGCGGTGGCCTATTGGAATTATTCATTATTCTATATGATGGCAGAGCTTTGGGGAAATATGGGAATAGCATTGCTTTTCTGGCAATTCGCCAACCAGATAACTCCCACTACGCAGGCAAAACGTTTTTATCCTGTGTATGGATTTTGGTCTAACTTAGGCTTGGTTGCAGCAGGATCATTGACAGCCTTTAGTGAAGATTTTTTAAAACCAGAACGACTTGCTTCGGGGGAAAAAGATTTCGGTCCTCAATTAAGGTTATACTGTTCTTGTATGGTTGTCGCATGTATTGCTATTGCTGTTTCCTATTGGTGGTTAAATACAAGGGTTTTGACAGACGCCCAAAAAGGAACGGATGCAAAGGGGAAAAAGTCTAAACCGAAGCTTTCTTTGAAAGAAAGTGCAGTTTATTTACTAAAGTCCAGGTATCTTATGTATATCGCTATTTTGATGGTGGCATACGGTATTACCATAAATATTGTGGAAGTCACATGGAAGGACAGTGTAGGACATTATTTTTCTGACCCAGTTAGCGGAATGCGTGACATGAATGCGTACAACGCGTTTATGGGAAAGATGTTTATCGGTACTGGAATAACCACCATGGTTTTTATTCTGTTTAGTAAAAATTTCGTTCAATCTTTAGGGTGGCGTTTTTCTGCCAATATTACGCCTTTTGTTACAATGATAACAGGGGTAGGATTTTTTCTTTTTGTCGTCTTTAAAGATTATCTTGGCGGTGTGTGTGAGATGTTGGGGACTTCAACGTTGACTGTGGCGGTTGGGCTTGGTTTAGTTCAGAATGTTTTGACTAAGGGGGTAAAATACGCTCTTTTTGATCCAACAAAAGAAATGGCTTATATTCCTCTAGACGAAGAAGAAAAAATTAAAGGAAAAGCTGCTATTGATGTCATTGGTGGCCGTGCTGGAAAATCTGGAGGAAGTGTATTACAGCTTATTTGTAATGCTGCAACTGGAGGATTAGGTGCTCCCCAACTTTCTGTTCCGCTTCTTGGAGGACTCTTGGTCGTCATTACATGGTGGTGGATTTGGGCAGTAAACAAGCTTGCTATTGCTTATGCAAAAAAAGTAATGGAAACTGAAAATATTAAAGAAGTTTAAGGGGAGTTCAAAGAATCAAAGAGAAAATGATTTGATCGTTTTCTCTTTAGATCGTGAAAAATGATATGTCAGGTATTATAAGAATCTTTTTAGATACAGAAACAACAGGATTATCCACCGTAAAAGGGGATAGTCACGGAGCTCATCGCATCGTAGAAATTGGGTGTGTTAAAACTGTTGATGGAGTCATTGTAGATAAATTTCATGCTTATCTTAATCCAGAAAGAGAGGTTTCTCCAGGATCAAAGGAAGTTCACGGGTTAAGCTGGAGTTTTTTACGTCAATATCCTACGTTTTGTAAAATATATGAAAATTTTTTGAACTTTATAGGTCAACAAATGCTTGTGATTCACAATGCACGATTTGACACAGGTTTTTTAAACTGGGAATTGGAAAAGATTTCCCAAAAAGCACTGACTAACCCTATAGAAGACACTTTAGTTTTGGCAAGAAAAAAGTTTCCTGGATCTCCCGCTAGTTTAGATGCTTTATGTCGTCGTTTTCGAATTAGCTTATCTGAGCGGACTTATCATGGTGCACTTTTAGATGCAGAATTATTATGCGCAGTATATCAAGAATTGTGTAAAGAACAAAATGTTTTTGAATTTAGAGATTTGTTAGAATTTTCAGAAACGTCCTTAGAGCGATACACGTCATCAAAAAAACGCCACGATCGTCAATTTGTCGTTAATAATGAAGAAGCGCTTATGCATAAAGAAGCTATAGATCGCCTTTTAAAATAGACGTATACACAGAAATATTTTTATTTTTTTTTAGAAATAGCTATTGAAAAAATTATCTATAGATTTTATGATTGAAAGAGAAAGTGGGTCTTGAAATGCTCTTTTTGCTTTAAATTTAAAAAGCAATTTTTTGTGTTTTAAGGTAAGATTAATTTTAGATAGAACATGTTGGTTAAATCAATTTTTGTTTTTTTTATATTAACGATGGATAGTCAAGCTATTTCTAAAACTGAACTTGAGGATTCTCCTTTGACTCCTCGGTTTGCTTTTGAAGATTCTGAGAGTTTTTTTGAAACGTCTTCGGTTTCTGAAAATACAAATAAAGACTCTTTTGAAGATCCGATAAAGAAGAATAATTTTTATCTATCAACGTTTAGTTTTTCGAAAGGGGAAGGTTTTAATTCATGCGCGCTTAGTGAAGCAGAAGATGATAATACTTTTAAAACAGAAGAAAAAAGACCTGAATTATCTTGCTGTTCAAAAGAAGAGTACGAGAATTCTGAGAAAATATTAAAAAGGTTGCATGAACGATCATGCGAAAATAAAAAAGTAACGAAAGATGACTCTCAAATTTCTTTAGATTTTTTTAAAGAGAAACAAAATTACAAAAAAAACTAAGAAAATATTGGTCAAAAGTGGAAAATTCATAAAATATTTTCTTTCAGAAGTCTTCTTTACACCTTAAAAAGAGAACAAATATTCCTCCTATCTTACGAGCCTATTTCTTTTCAATAGGATTGAGATCCGGAAAATATGGAGGAAGATAAAAAGGGGGATTATGCCTCATGCATGATTTTTTCTTTATGAAAGTTTGCATTCCATAAAGCCCAAAACTTCTTTCGAGTAAGTTCTGGGATCAAATCTTCCACCCCCAAAGGATTAAAGATCTTGGTGTTTTAGGTTGAATTAGATATTTTAAAGAACCACGAAACAGCGTCGAATAGAGCGTTGAAGTATATTACATTCAATCCCCCTCTTCATATTAGCTCAGAATTTCTCTATTGGAT
Organism: Holospora elegans E1; assembly: GCF_000648275.1. Taxonomy (NCBI): domain Bacteria; kingdom Pseudomonadati; phylum Pseudomonadota; class Alphaproteobacteria; order Holosporales; family Holosporaceae; genus Holospora; species Holospora elegans. The sequence continues at coordinate 12,527 of NZ_BAUP01000081.1, forward strand.
TCAAATCAGGAGCGTAAGGAAGTAGAAAAATTATACTGCACTTTACAGATTCTATTATTTATTCTTTGCTTCTCTTGGGGGTACGAAAAGAGGCATTATCCATAATAACACCTTGATCAGGCTTTAGTTCCTTGATTTACCCAAGCTTGGAATAATTATGTGTCGCAAGATCCGTTAAAAATCTTTGGCGCTATCGACGTGTTATTAACCAAACCAGCAATACTATTTGTTCTTTGATACTATTTACCCACTCTTTTTGCCAACCAATTTTTTACTTTTTCGCCCCAACCTTCTGTCTTTGCACATAGCCATATCAATGCTGCTTTCATCAATATATACAAGATTTGGATACACTATATCTTTGATCGATTATTAATGCTTACTTCGCTTTTCTTTGCTTGCTTCCACGCACGAAAAGTTTTTTTAGCTATAGCCTAATCTTTTTAACCAGTAACTGATTGTACCCCAAATTCTTGAGCAGCTTTTTTCCAATGTAATATCTTGGCTTTCTTTGACGTACTCTTTAAGCTTCTCTAAGTCAATCTTTTTTTCTGAGCCACCACGCTTTTTAGGAAAATAACTCTCCTGTTGTCTGTATTTTCTATACCAATTTTCTACGCCGCCTGCCTATCGCTGATACACTTATTTTAAATAGTTGCGATACTTCAATATACCTGTTCCCCTCATCTAAATATTCTATGACCCCTCGTCTTAAATCGTTTCCGTAGCTCTTTGTCATTTTTATTTTATTTTAACAAAAAATTACACCTAATTCAACCTAAATTACTAAGATTAAATTATTTTATTCTGTTATTTATATTCATAGCAAGTAACTACGAATATATCTGGTCCCTTTAAACCGAAGCCATCTTCGCCCTCCACCTCAGTAGGTACTCTAAGAACAAAGAAATCCATAACAGTTCAACAAGAAAAGTCAAAAAATATATTAACAAAATTTTTAGAAAACTCTACAGAAACAAAAAAAGTAATAATAATTCGACCACAAATTAAAAAATTCCACGAGAAAATGAGAAAAAAATTGTTAGAACTTGGAATAATCCCAAAAAAAGTGCTGAGGAGAAAAAATTTTAATTAACAGAAGTCAAAAACTTATAAATCATTCCTTCACCCCTCTATTTTAGAATATAAATTAGTTTGGATTTATTGTGTTCATTATTTGTTTTTGAACAAGCGCTGTAAATGCTCTCCCCCCCCTCAAGATAATCCTGTAGCGCTTGATCGTCTGCAGCAAACTAAAAGATACTGATAGATTCTGAAAAAATATTAAAATAATTAATTGCATAGGAAGTTGCATGAACGATTGTACGAGATGACTCACTGGTCTTTTGTTATCCATGCGATAAATTCTTTTTAGGCTTTTAACCAAAGATAGCGTGATTAATTTTCAATGTTTTATTAACATGAAGTGCCGCAAAAATAAGCAGTGTTCCCTCCGGCATTTCAAGCGATCGCGTGTTTGCAAGTGGAGGGCGAAATCTTGCAAACTAATGGCGGTGTTGACCGTTATTTTGTTTAATGGAAAAGGGGGTATCTTTTCCCTGAAAGAGGCTGTTGCTTGGAATAATTTTATTAAAACCTGCCCAATGATCTGCGCAACAAAATAATTTTCCATTTTTTTAATCGTTCAAAAAGTCGTTTGAATGATTGACTATAGTGATCACCAAATTCCCAATCGATAAACTGTTTTCCAGCACGATCACAAATCGACTTCCTTGACAATACCTTTGTCTTCTGGGGATGGCTCAATTTTGGCGCATAGCTTTGATCCTAAGGTGCCCGCCCTCTTCAAAACAGCGGTAGCGCTGACACCCTTGAACAAAACCGCTTTTAAAGCACCCCTAACATTCACAAAATTTACATACAATCATTTTTAGAAACTTTTAAAAGAATTACTTTACCAGTTCTAACAAAAAAGATCTTTAGTTAAAAGCTTCAATTTTTTTAACTGTTATATAAATTTAAATAAAAATCTGTTTGTAAAATAAAAATTATATATTTTTATAATAAAATGAACTTGTATAAAAAAACAAAAGATAAAAACGATGATAAAATATTTTATTCTACTATTTATATTCACAGCAAGTAACTGTTTTGCACCTAATCAAGGGTTATTGAACAATACAACTCCTGGGAAAAAGTCCTTGAATAATGATCCAGGAAAAAAAAATTCCAGCTCTCAACAGGGCTCTACCGTAACAGTCTTACCAGCTACTCCAAAAAAAGAACAATTATCAGAAAAACAATTGCAATCATTACAACATGCTATTGAAGCTAATGATCGCTTGGATAGAAAATTAAATGAAGAGAACCTTCTAGAAGGTATAGGTGATCTACCTTTAAAACCCGACAATAGTACTAAGATATCTCAACAAGAAGACTCCTCAAACGACTTAAACAAATGTAGAGCCAAAAATAAATACTTAAAGCAAAAAATAAACGAATTAAACAATGAAATAATAGTCGTTCGAGAACAATTATTATCTTCTACAGAACGAGAAATGAGAAATATGCGCAGCTCAAAAGAATATATGGAAACACTAAAAGAAGAAGTTAAATCTTTACAAGAACAAGAAAAAGGCTCCTCGACAAAAAAACAAAAAAGTATGCCTCTCTCAAAACCCCCACACAAAAAAATTCAGCAAACTCCAACAAAACTTAATACCTCTACCCCAAACTCCCCCCCCCTTCAAAACAAAATGGAACAGATAAGAAGGCATTAAAAAGTATCAAGGAGTTATAAATTGTTTCATACAGTATCTATTTTAGGACATAAATTCATTAATAAAATTTATATAGATTAGACTGCGCTTATCAGAGTATCAATATGAAAATGTTTTTTATCAAAGTAAAAAAGACAGGACTCTGCTAAGAAAAATTATTTTCAAAAATAGCTATCTTTTATCGTTAGAATTAATAAAAAGCAGATTTTTAGAATCTACACATAAAAATCTGCACACAATTATTTACTCACTAAAATTTTTTCTATGTAAAAATAAACAAAAAATTTACATATTTTTTATATAATAAAATTGTAAAATAAACAATAAAAATAAAATGTTTAATAAAAAACTGTTTGTATTTATTTCATCAATTGTTGGGTTTGGAGCAAATGCAGTAAATTTTTTCCCCACTCAACTTCCGCCAGTAACGCTGGTGTCCTCTGCACCAAATCTAAACAATAACAATGGTGCGCCCCATCATCAATCTTTGACCTCAACGCCTGCATCTACACAACGCACTTCTTTGAAAACTAGAAGCTCTACCTCTTCGTTCCCTCCAACTTCCACAGCCCCCGTCGTCTCAGCCCCTCCAACTTCCACAGCCCCCGTCGTCTCAGCCCCTCCAACCGCCACAGCCCCCGTCGTCTCAGCCCCTCCAACCGCCACAGCCCCCGTCGTCTCAGCCCCTCCAACCGCCACAGCCCCCGTCGTCTCAGCCCCTCCAACCGCCACAGTACCTTCTTCAGCTCAGCAAATAAAACAACCACAGAAAAATTATGTTTCGCGCAGATAAATATTCAAGTGGCCTAAAAAAATGAAAACTTTTACCTAAAGATACTTTTTGTTAGAATAGGTAAAGAAATTCTTTTAAAAGTCTCTAAAAATTATTGTATGTAAAATTTGTGAATGTTAAAATTGCTTTAAAAGCGGTTTTGTTCGAGGGGGGAAAGCGGTACAAATGTAAAAAATGTGAAAAAAATTTCACGAGGTGTGCCCGAAAAAGATAAAGCTCCAAGGCCTCGTTTTATACGCAAGCAGCTTTTCAATGAACCGAATTTCTCAGCTTTTGGTGTCAGCGCGAGCGCTGTTTTGAAGTGGGCGGGCACCTTATAATCAAGGCTATGCGCCAAAACTGAGCCATCCCCAGAAGACAAAGATATTGTCAAGGAAGTCGATGAATTTTTCATTATTAAAAAAAAGAAGCAAAAAATTTGGATTTTTAAAGCTTATATTTCTAAATCCTATGATCGTGCTGAAAAACGGTTCATCTATTGGGAATTTGCTGATCTCTCGAGTCAAACATTCAAACGACTTTTTGAACGATTATTATTTTATTGCAGAGATCATTGGGCAGGTTTTAATAAAATTATTCCAAGCCCCCCGCCTCTTTCAGGGAAAAGATGAAACGTTTTCTATTAAACAAAATAACGCTCAACACCGCCATTGGTTTGCAAGATTTCGTCGAAAAACTCTTGCAAACACACGATAACTTGAAATGCTAGAGGTAACACTGCGTATTTTTGCGGCACTTCACGTTAATAACACTTTGAAAACTAATGTGATATCTTTGGTTAAAAGCCTCGAAAAAAGACCTTCTCAAACTTTAAAAATTTCAAGATCTTATTTTTTTCTCTTAAATTACTCCCCACCCCCTACAATTAACCTTCTAAGCTAAACAGAAGATAATCCTAGATATTCTTCAACCACTTCACGATCTTGAAAAGCTATTCTATCGCTTCCTATCCACTGAAACGCTTCATGCCCCTTTCCTGCTATTAAAATTATGTGATCTTGCTTCATACTAGAGATCCCTGCCCTTATCGCCGCAGAACGACAACGAATACGCTGCGCCAAAGGACACCCTTTTTGAATATCGTCTAAAATTTTTTCCGGATCCTCAAACCTAGGATTGTCATCTGTAAGAATGACCCAATCTGCGTTATCTTTAGCAATTTTTCCCATCTTTTCACGTTTTCCTGTATCACGCTCCCCTCCGCAACCAAAAATAACTCCTAATTTTTTTGGATTTAACGCCCTTAATGCTTTTAAAACTTGGTAAAGCCCATCAGGCGTGTGCGCATAATCTATATAGATTCCCCCCCCCGCAGGTCCATCACTCACCCTTTCCAACCGTCCAGGGGGTGCACTTATATGTCCAGAAGAAATCGCTTCAAAAGCATCATCTAAACTTCCCCCCAACAAATAAAAAGCTCCCAAAGATGCGACTAAATTTTCACATTGGAATGAACCGATCCACGGAACTGTTCCATTCCACACATACCCATCAATACGAATAGACACCTTAGTATGGTGATAATGCTGCTTGTGAATTGTGCACTGCCCCCACAAAGATGTCTTATTCCCTAAACCGTATCGCAGTAAAGGACAAGCCGATTTTAAAGAATAATCTAAAATGTTTTCAAAATTCTTTTGAGATAAGGAATCATTAGATTCTCTCCCCTTTTCCAAAATTTTTCTGTACTGAAATACCTTGTCATTTACAAGCCAAGCTTTACAACACAATTTTCCAAGGGAAGCTTTAGCTTGCCAGTAGTCCTGCATTGTTTTGTGATAATCCAAGTGGTCTTGAGAAAAACTCGTCCAAATTCCAACATCTACTGCATCTTGAGGGACTCGATTCTGATGCAACCCATGACTGCTTGCTTCGTAGGCAAAGCACCCAACCCCTTGTTGCGCGCTTTTATGCAATGCACAGGAAAGTGTTAAATAATCCGCTGTGTTGATATTAGAGGTAGGAAAATCGATATGTAAAGATCCCTGCGTTCCCAACGTTCCCATAGAAACCCAAGACTTCTTTGAAGTTTGCCATAGTTGCGATAGAAAAAAAACCGTAGAAGTTTTTCCATTAGTCCCAGTAACTGCACATTTCAAAGATGGGCGACACGGATAAAATAACCGGCCCAAAATGTGTACCGTATTTTTTGGAAGATTTTGAAAAATACATATCTGCCCTGGCTGATCAGAATTTTCAAAGTATCGGTATTCATTCCCCCACGCTAAAACAACCCTGGTTCCTTTTTTCCAGGCCATGTAAGTAACATCTTTTGCTGTATAACGAATACTAGGAATCGCTAAAAACAGAACATCAGGCCCCGAACGATCTGAATGCATGGATATATCGGAAAATTTTCCATAAATATTCCCTAAATCTACCCCAAGAGCATTAGATACCTCTTGAAGTGTAATCAAGCAGAAACCTCTTTTGGAGTTTGAGTACACAAGGATAGCGCATGAATGCAACTTTCTGTTTCCCACTCCAAAGCACTATACACCTGACGGTGCCTTTGCAAAAAAGGAACATCTTGAAAAAAATCTGTAATAATGTGTACATAAAAATGTTGGTCATCTCCGCGTATATCAGTAACCTTGATGCACGCCCCAGGAAATGCCTGAGCTAATTTTTCTTGAATCCAAGACATATTTTTATGACAAGAAGCAACAGTCTCGCTCATTTTTTCTTTTCTCTCTCTTTTTTTTCCAATCCCAAAATATCATACGACAATAACGACGCTAATTCTATTCAAAACATTTTTTTGAAAAATCTCTACATTCCAATGAAGCAAAAATATTTGATCCTAAAACGACCCCCCTCATTTTTATTGCTTACAAACATTCATGAGCGCTCTCTTTTATTTGAAACGGAAGCACCTGAGAGCGACTTGGCCCTTCTAACCCAATGCCCAACCGCGCTGCAATACTGCGATAATGTAAATTAGGAGGATATACTGCATTAGTGATATTTTCTCCCCCTAAAATCATGCTGCTATCTAAATCTAAAACTGAAAAAGATTCGGGAGAAAAATCACCACACAACAAAAAAGGAGTATCTGAACTGTAATTAAACCCACATCCTAACTGAAGTTTTAGCTCCATCAACTGAAATCTCATCCCAATGCATATCCCTTTTATAGAATCTACTATTCGAAGAATAATATTGTGAAGCTCATCAAGATCTTGCATTTCCAAAATAGAAAATGCCATAAGGTGAGTTTCGTTCAACAAACGACCAGAATTTATATGAACATATTCTATGATAGGACGAGAAAACACATGATCAGGAGCCACATCAAATTCTTTAGCCAAAATTGAAGAAGGCATGCAAATAACCCGCACGTAAAAATCCAATGGAAGCGTAGAGTGCATCAAAGATTGACGCATGTTAAGCATACGAATAAAATGTGTTGGTATATTAAGCTGCTGCAATTTGGAAAAGAAAAAACCAGAAACCCTGTGATTAATTACTCCTTTTCCTGGAAGCTCCATCTCTTTCCCAGAAATAGGGCAGGAAATAATATCCGTAAAGTAGTGAAAGCACTCTGTTTCTTTAGAAGAAGCGTAGACAATACGTCCGGGATTTTGACTAATAATTTTTTTTTCCATACACTCTTCTGTATAAACAAATGGCACGCTACTTAATTTTACACTTTTTGAAAAAATAATCAATACCAGAAAAATTAAACGTTTGCAAAATAATTATTAAATAAAACTACTAATTATAAAAAAAATAATAGCGTTTATCCAAGAAATAATTCCCCCTATTCTAAAAAATTCATAAATGTATTGGGGAAGGCGTTATTTTTTACTTTCATATAATTTGTCATATACTGTGGTAATTCCCTTGTAAGCAGTGAAAAAGTCTGTTATTTTAATAGAAGAAAGGTGATAGCAACTCAAAGAATCAAGTTTCGATCTTACTAAAGTTAGGATTGGAGTTTTAGATTCTGCATTGGTTAAAGAGAGTTTAGAATTAATGCATGTTTTTAATGTTTTTGACGGACTCTTAGTAGCAGTTATGATTTTTTCTGGATTTTTAGGATTTTTTCGAGGATTCGTGAAAGAAACGTTAAGCTTACTTGCTTGGGGGGGCTCTGGAGTGCTGTCCTGGAAGTATCATGAGTGTGTTTGTCCTTTTTTAAGCAAATGGATAACCTCCCCATCTTTGCTAAAGGGAGCATGTTATTTGACGGTTTTTTTGGGAACACTTATCTTTTTTTTGTGCATTGTTCAGTGGATAGCCTTAAAAATTCGCTCTAGCGTTGTATCTAGTGTAGATGCATCTTTGGGAATCGTGTTCGGATTGTGTCGAGGAATTGTGCTCATTTTAGGAAGCTACACGTGTTCTTTGTTTTTGGTTGCCCCCGGACAACAACCTGAAATCATCCAGACTTCAAAAAGTGAAAAGTGGCTAAATCACGGCGCTGTTATCTTATCTCCTTTTCTTCCCGAAAAATTAAAAAATTCTAATTTTTCTCAAAGCATTAAACTAATATTACAAAATATTAAAGAAGTAAACATATTGACGGAATCTTTGTCTCCTTCTAGAGAGCCTCCCGCTTCCTTAGAACCTTTGTCTCCGAAAAACGCTGATGCATCTGTTACTCCATAAAATATTTTGAGATTTAAGAGTGGATTTGCTATACTAGTTTAACTTATTTGTAATTTTTTTATCAAGATGACTACTTCAAGATTTTCTTTTATCTTTTCGTCTTGTTTTTTAGTGTGCAGCACTTGTGTTGCTGCTGTCCTATCTCCTATGGAAGTTGTATTGCACCGGTTAGAAGAATTAGAAAATCGTTGCAAGGTTTTAGAAGATCATTGCTTAAATTTACAACAGTCTTTAGATACATTGCGCGCTCAAAAAGATGACGGAAAAGCTTTTTCTGAATATGAAGAAAAAACCGACTCTCAATCGTTTTCAGTTCCTCCTTTGCATTTTTCTTCAGAGAATAAAACACTTCAAGATGTCACCCGTCATCTTAAAAAAGGCGAAACAGATCAAGCAATCACAGTTTTAGAGCACTTTATTCATCAAAAAAACCACCCATTAAAAGCACAAGCTTTGTACTACAAGGGGTTAATTTTCATGCATCAAAAAAAATACGATCAAGCAGAAACTTTATTTTCTACGGCATATCTCTATCTTAAAGGCCAAACTTTTTCTTCAAAATTATGTACAAAAGAAGAGCAAGAAAAAAGGAAATTATTTCCTATACAAATTTTACTTAAATCTGCAGAATGTTTACACCATTTAGGAAAAAAAAGTGAAGCAACCTTCGTGTGCGAAGAAATCAAAAGACATCTGATAAAAATTCCAAAACATCATCACGCAAAAATTATAAAAAAACTGAATGCAATAACCCAGACTCAAAAAAAGTCAAGCAAAAATAAATGAAAATAAAAATTTTTCCTTCATCTTTGGCTAAAGCACGAAAAAACTACTAAGCCAAACGATTATAAGGAACTAGGCCCGACAGGACTCGAACCTGTGCAACGCCGTTATGAGCGGCGGGTTCTGACCACTAAACTACAGGCCCTTTGTTACAATATACCACATTATTTTAAAAAAAAAGATCCCCTCTGCAAAAAGTCAAAAAATTTCGGAAATCCCCATTGAAAAATAAAATTTTTATTTTTTTTAATTTTAAAAGAATAAGTAAAAATTAATAGCGTTGAGAACAACTCTACCTTTGCTATTGATTCGAACTAATTCAATGAAATTTTTCCATAAAAACCTTCTTCATTTTTTATTTGCTCTAGCCTTTTACTTACTACCTCTTCAGAAAAAGAAAAGAAATCTAAAT
>NZ_BAUP01000080.1:0-8127 GCF_000648275.1 Holospora elegans E1
TGTATACGCTTCTATAACGGGCCTTACACAAGAACACAAGGGGACTCAGGTGGATCAAAGATAAACTCTTATTCTTTGATTTCAGCGATCTTTTAAACTACCTGAAAAAAAGTGAGGGGGAGTATGGAGAATGTCAAAGAAAACCATCTTGCGACGCACTATTGTTCCAAGCCTGGGTAGAAAATTTTCTGATCAAGGAATTAAAGCTTGGTCAAGTTTTTATTATGGATAACGCCTCTTTTCATAAATCCAAGAGAAGTAGAGGATGAATAGAATCTGTAAAATACAGTATAATTTTTCTACCTCCTTACACTCCTGATTTGAATCCAATAGAGAAATTCTAGGCTAATATGAAGAGGGGGATTGGATGTAATATACTAAATTTCTACGCTCTATTCAACGATATTTCGTGGTTCTTTAAAACATCCAATTCAACCTAAAATACTATATCCTATCGAACAAGATTTACGAATCCCTTGGGGCTTTAGAAGCGGTGCTTTGCCAGGTTATGCGCGAATTAAAAAATACAATTGTGAAAAATATATGTACCGCCTCGTATTTGTCCATTTAGTATCGGAAAATGGTATTAAACTTCTGAATAAAAGAAGATTTGTAATGAGACTTAAAAAACATACTCTCTTAGACTCAAGTTTTAAAACTTCGAAGAAAATAATTTTTTAATTTTCTGAAAAGTAGTGTTTACTATATTCCTTTTTGAATTTTCTCTTTCTTTTCTGATTGATGATTGTTTTGAATTTGTGGAAAGAGCAGAATGTGTAGCAGAGCTAAGATTTTTTTCTCCACTTTGGAGATTATTTTCAAATAAATTATTACCAAGATTACTAGCACTAGCTTTATTATTAATATCAATTTTTTGAGGATCCTCCTTATCTACTAGCCCAATTTCAATCAAAAATTGACACCATTTATCAGCAGGGAGATTTTTTGGAAGTGAAAAATTTTCACAGAGTTCGCTCTTGTTCTTAATAACTTTTTCAAAAAAAAATTTATCTCTATTTTTTTCAGGAAGCGCTAAAACATCTTTAGACAAATTTGAAAAAGCGGATTTTATCTTGTTTGCATTTACTTCTTTAGGGGTTTTGACATTACTTTCTTCAACCAACACATTATATGCTTGAATAATATTTTTTGTTTCACTAGAAACTCCCTCTTTCATAAAGCGATCACTGGCATATGGATTATTTTTCAATGTATACATTTTTTTATTCCATTCGTCTTTAAAGTGTTCAAAATTTTTCCACGAAAATGCACTCTGGAAAGAAATTAAGGTTACACTAAAAACTAGAATAGTTAATTTTTTACAATTTTTCATTATTTAATTAATTTTTACAAATAATACATCATAAATAATAATACAAAAGTATAAAAAAAAATAAAATTTCAATTTTTATTTTTTAACTGAAGTCACATAAAAAAGCCATGTACAACGAGAATAAATTACGCTAAAATATTTACCGAAACTTGAAAAAAAGATGATATATTCAGTTCAATTCCTTAAAAAAGTGCTAAAGCTAAAATTAGCTGATGAGAGTTTTATCAATGTAAAATATATTTAACATGACTTTTTTATGTGATCTTGGCTAAAAATCAGGAAGTACGCTAAACAATAATGAACGCAAAATGGATAGCGCAAAGAGATGTATCCAATATTTTTTTATGACAATAGCGTAGTATTTTTAAAATAAATTTTTCATCAAATGAAAGGTTTTGTAGAAATATCGTCTAAAATCTTCCCCAGTTTTTTTTAGGAAAATAGTAACCTGGTATTATATTTTTTCAGTTTATCTGCTCCTTATCCCCTCGTGTCATAGACTTTATCAGTAAAAATAAAATTTCTTTCTACATAAAACATTTTCCAAGAACATCACTTAGGTTTTTAGATTTTTCTACTCAATCCTTGTCAGATTAGTCTTTGTATTTATTTTTTTAACATCAACAATTAAACTCTTATTTTTAAAAAGCTTTTTAGCTTATTGTGAGGGAGAATGAATTATCGTTAACTCACCAAAACACTTAAGGTAGCCAGCCCCAAAAACAATACGCCCTTTGTTAAAGCGTACTTTTGTATTCTAGACATTTTCCAAAGTTTGTTTTAATACATAAGTTAGGTGGCGCTCAATATAGGGCAATATCAAGATTGAAAAATTTTCCCAATTTTCAGAAATTTCTTGTAATGCTTGGGAATACTGAACAGGCACCTTTTTTAAAAAATCAGAAAAGCTTTCACATATTTTTATCATTTCTTCGTACTCTTCTTTGGAAAAAATATAGGGACAGTGTTGAAGGATTTTCTCCATTTGTTCAAGGCCATCAGAAGCTTGCTGATGCTTTTGTGTCCAAATACGAAGCAAAACTTCACTTCCATCATCTGCACTTAGCGCAGTAAGTTCTTTTTCTATATTCTCATCATTTAATGAACGTACTGTATTAATCGTAAGGAATGCTTTTGCTCCCTCTCCTTCCTTCTTGTATTCTTTTGCTTCTAGCTCTAGCTCTCCATCTACTGTTAAATAGCACTTAAGTTCAATGCGTGCCATTCCTTTTGGAAGCGCATCTATCCCAGAAAGTTCAAATATACCAAGGGATCTGCAATTCTTGGCAAATTCTTTTTCTCCCTGAACAATATGAAGACGTATTTTGGTTTGCCCATCCACTGCTGTAGTAAATTTGTAGGTATATTCGAAGGGAAGAGGGGTATTGCGCGGGATAAGCGTTTCCACCATCCCTCCTAAAACTTCCACTCCAAGAGTAAGAGGGCTTACATCCATTAACAAAAAAGAGCATTCATGTGTCAATTGATAAGCTTGCAGTGCAGCACCTTGAGCAACTGCATATTCAGGATGCAGTGCGCGATCTATCTTTTCTCCCCAAAGATACTGCAAGTGTTTTAACACAAAAGGAATTCTTGTGCTGCCCCCTACTAAAACAACTTTTTGAATATCCTTAAAACTTAATTCAGCACGATCTAAAGTATCTTTGCAAATCTCAAGAGTGCGTTGAATAAAGGGAAGGCACCAGTTTTCAATATCCTCAGGCGTTACATTTGTTTCTAAAGAGGAAAGCGCAGAATCCACACAAAGAGATTCTTTCAGATATTTTGCTTTTTGAATCCAACTCTGGCGTTGAGAAAAAGTTTGATCGCTCCAACCAAACGGAGCGATGTTTTGAGCAATGCAAAAATCTAAGTCATCCCCCCCTAAGGCAGTGTCTCCACCGGTAGCAAGAACTCTAAAAACGCCTTGCCTAATATCCAAAATAGAAACGTCAAAGGTCCCCCCCCCCAATCGTACACAATGTATTTTCCTTGTAAAGCATGGCCAAGCCCATAAGCAATGGCTGCTGCCGTAGGTTCGTTAATTAATCGTAAGACCTCAAACCCTGCCATCGTCGCTGCTTTGTGAATTTGAGATCTTTGCAGATCATCAAAGTAAGCAGGAACCGTAATAACCGCACAAGACACCTCATGTCCTAACGCTTCATAAACATGCTCGGCAATAATTCTGAATATTTTTACAGCAGCATCCATGTAACCAAGAGCGCTAGAATCTATTAAAGAAGTGTGCGCCAATTTTCGCTTTACAGAACGAACCAACTCACCTTGTGGAGTAATAATTTCCGAAGGAATAAGAGCCCCCTTGGATGAAACCAACACCCGCGCTTTAGAAGATTCAAACGCTAACGCTGCCACACAATACGTCGTACCAAAATCAATTCCCACCGCTTCTTTTCTTGAAGAAGAGACTTTTTTTGACGCTTGGCCAGTCAATGCTTCAACCGCAATACGCATATTAACACCTCATTTTTCTAGATAACATATGTAAAGATAAGCCTGCTGCGCTTGCACATAGTGTTCTTTTTGAAACGCTTCATCAAACGAAAGTATAGCATCTTGATACTTGCTATCAAAAAGCTCCTGATTGAATTGAGATTTAAGAAAAAAAATCTCTTCCATTATTTTTGGAAAAGAAGGGACCGGCCAAAACCCCGCGCACTTCAACATATATTCTGCGCGCTTTTTAGGTTCTTTTAACGCACCATACACCATATTAACATGAGAGCTCATCTGAGCGGCTACTTTGAAAGAAACTCCACTCCAGCAATCTGGATGAACAACTTTTTGAACTTGGATATATGCCCTTTCTAGCTCGTCTAAATCCAACAAAAATCGTTTAGGCAATCCAAAAAGATCAAACCAGTTAGAAGGCCCTACAGAAGAAAACTCCACCGTCTTTCCTTGTTATTTTGTAACCAATTAAATGTTTTATTCCAAAATCTAGTCCAATTATACCAATGAGTAATTATTAAAGCAACGGATTCCATTAATAAGATCGTTGATTGAAGGTTAATCTCTTGAAAGAAAGGCTTTTAACTAAAGGTCTTTTTTGTGAGAATTGGAAAACTTGTCTTTTAAAAATCTCTAAAAAAGATTGTATGTAAATTTTGTGAATGTTCGGAGTGTTTTAAAATCGGTTTTGTTCGAGGGGGAAAGTGGTACAAATGTAAAAAATATGGAAAAAATTTCACGAGGTGTGCCTGAAAAAGACAAGCTCCAAGCCCTTGTTTTATACGCAAGCGATCTTTCAATGAACCGAATTGCTCAGCTTTTTGGTGTCGGCGTCACCGCTGTTTTGAAGTGGGCGGGCACCTTAGGATCAAGGCTATGCACAAAAATTGAGCCATCCCCAGAAGACAAAGGTATTGTCAAGGAAGTGGATGAATTTTTGCATTATTAAAAAAAGAAGCAAAAAAATTTGGATTTTTAAAGCTTGGATTTTTAAAGTCTATGATCGTGCTGGAAAACGGCTTATCGATTGGGAATTTGGTGATCGCTTGAGTCAAAATTCAAACGATTTTTTGAACGATTAAAAAATGGAAAATTTTACTTTATTGCAAAGATCATTGGGAAGGTTTTAATAAAATTATTCCAAGCCCCGACTCTTTCAGGGAAAAGATAAAACCTTTTCCATTGAACAAAATAATAACGCTAGACTATGCCATTGGTTTGCAAGATTTCGTCGCCCCCCTTGCAAACACGCGATCTCTTGAAATGCTGAAGGGAACACTGCATATTTTTGCTGCACTTCATGTTAATAAAACTTTGAAAATTAATCATGCTATCTTTGGTTAAAAGTCTCCCTTAAAATTTTGATAAATAATTTATTGATGAAGCGTGTAATAAAATTTAGAAAAATAAAATATCAATTATTTATTTTTAGTTAAATTTTGCTATAATAAAAAAGTGTTTTTAAAACTTTTAATATGTTTAAAATTCTTATTATCTCATTTTTGGTAGGAAGCCAAATTTTATTTTCTTCTAATTTTTCTCAAAAAAAATTCAATTTTTTACAGTCCAGATAAAAAAAATTTTTGTAAAAAAATTTAAGTTTTACTGCCACAAAGAATATACGGAAAACTATCACGGAGAATATTACTACGTGAAAAATGTTTTGGTTAAGGGACTAAAAAAAATAGCGCTTTTAGGGAAAAAGATTCCCGATCATGTGCGCTCTATCGAAATTAAAGAAGATATTCAAGATCTAGAAAATCTTAAAAAAATTGATTTTAATAAGGTGGAATCTCTTGAATTTTCCTATGTAAGTTACCGGATTCACCCCGAATTTCAATTAAAAAACCTTGTGGGCGCTAAGTTTCCCCATTTAAAGTTTCTTTCTATATACAAGTCTGATCTTAAAGATATTTCCTCTTTAAAAGATATACCCCTTCCTTCTTTAGAAGAACTTGTATTTGAACATAATTTTGTTAAAGATATTTCGGTATTTAAAACTCTTTCTTTGCCAAAGCTAAAAAAATTATCCTTTGGGGGGTGTGATGTCAAGGATATTACGCCTTTATTTTCTTTTTCTGCACCAAATTTAGAGAAAATTAGTTTTCATATGAATGAGGAAGCTTCCTTCAGTTTAAAAGATGCTGAAAAATTAAAAAAACAATTTCCTTTACTTAAAAAAATTATTGTTTTAAGGACGGAATATTTTTTTCCAAAAACAAGTAAAGATTTCCCAACAAAAAAAAACACAGTGGTGGCTTTTAATATTAAGATGCCTCATTGGAAAATATCAAAAGATCTTTTTTCTAAGGGAGTCACTATGGTAGATATCTTAAAGCATTCAGGTTTAGTGGAATCTTGTAGTGAAGCTCGACGTAAAATTTCTGAAGGCATAGTAAAGATAAGAAATCGGGTGTGGAAAAATCATTGCCAGGTTTTAACCAACGAAGATATTCCTCAAGGATGGGAATTTATTCATTGCGGAAAAGACAAAGTATTGGTTAAACTGAAGTCTTAGACTGCTAGAAAAACTCCTAAGGTATTATTAAAATATTAAAAAGAAAGATGAAAAGAGAGAAAATTTGGTCCAAATTGAGTACACACGACTTTTTTCCAAAAGATCTCTAAGAAATCCTTATTATTCCATTTTCTGATCTAAATCTTTAGTGCCTTTATTGCAGAATTTATTAACCTATTACCCTAAAAAATCTAGATCGTGTCGTCATGAGAGGTTGAACAAAAGAAGCAAAAAATAAAGGAGTATTTTTTGCGTATCGCGTTGCAATTCCTGTTCAGTGGTTTAGGTGAAGAAATGCATTCTCTACAGTATGTCTAAGCTTGTAAATATAGTAATTTAGCTTAAAAATGGGACAGAGTGGTGCTATTTTTAACAGAAAATAATAAAGAAACAAAACAGCTTCGATCTAAGGGGATGAGTAATAGAATATATTAAATTTGGTAACGATCAAAAAACGACATCCAAAGTATTAAAAGTTAGTAAAAGCAGCGTAAGCAGGGCGAGGATAAGATACAAAAAAGAAGAGATAATTAGGTCTACCCCACGGGTTAGGAAGTAAGGATAAAATATCTACAGAGAAGCTAAGGATTCACGTTCAAGCCAAAGAGATAAGAAATGAGCTGAGATAGCAAAGCTAGTTAACGCAAGTATTTGTTTCTGTCTACGGAGGGTTAAAAAAGCTAGGAGTTGGTTATAAAAAAAGCCTTTACCTATGTAAAAGCACGCGAAAAAAACGAATTTTTTCGACCAAACCTGAAACAACATCGCCATGGATCTTGTCGACCGCGTCAATGACAGCTTTCAACGCATTAGTCCAACACTTTCAGTTTGATTTGGTATATAGGACGATCTTCTGGAGCTCTGAGTACAAAGATCCACGCAATCTGTGATACTATGATGCTGAAGAAAGGGGGCGGCGAAAACTAAAGAAAAAAGGTGTTAGGCCGTGATCTCCCCTAAAAAGAACCATTTTAGGGCTTCAAATTATGATACATATCTTTTAAATCCCGTCATTTGATCGAGAATTTCTTCGCTAAACTGCAAGCAATACCGCGCTATGATAAAACGTCCGTAAATTTTATGGGCGCTATTCACTTGTCGTTTGGCTTAATTGAGGGCGGGTCTTAGTTTTCTTTTCTCCCCCAATCATGCTGCCCTTGTATCGAATATATGTGGTTTTGGCATGTCGTGCGCAAAACAACTTTCGTCAATATTAACCTATTGAGTTTTTATTATTTTTTTAGCTTGTCAATCCGCCAGAAAAACGCAAACCTTTTTACGAGATCCTCCTTGGGAAGATTCAGAGTTTTTTTATACTTGGGTCTCTATTTTGATTGGCGATTTATTCCTATTTTTCTTAGGCGTTAATTGATTTTTCCAACTGCTTATTATTGTAGTTGAGATCCATACTCCCCCTCACTTTTTTTCAGGTAGTTTAAAAGATCGCTGAAATCAAAGAATAAGAGTTTATCTTTGATCCACCTGAGCCCCCTTGTGAAGTATGAATACAAAGATGAATAGAAAGGTGCTCTGACTGTTTTTTTGTAAGCACATTCTTGTGTAAGGCCCGTTATAGAAGCGTATACAATAGCAACAGCGACAATGGTCATAAGTTTGGAAAGTCTTCCCAAATCTTTCATAGGGGGATTTTCAAGGTTAACCCTTTGCGTTTTCATAGTTCTGAACAGCCGTTTAATGTCCCCTCTTTGTTTGTTTAGTACCCGGTCTTTATCTTGGGCAAATGACAAGGTACGCATCTTTAATCTTTTTACCTACGATACCCCTAGGATCATCCAGCATGTTA
>NZ_BAUP01000079.1:0-2496 GCF_000648275.1 Holospora elegans E1
CTCAGATATTTCAACCAAAAATGAATTTTACCATAGCCGTATTTTCCATGAAACGCAAAAGTTCAAAAGTGAAAAAACTAAAAGATTCAGTCACTAATATTTTTTTTTAAAAATGACTCCCAATGATTTTTAGGAACCTCTTTCCACTCTTTTGGGTGAAGAGGTTCAAGTTTGATTGTGGCAAATTGGATACGAATCAACTGTAAAACTACTAAGTTAAGTGCTTTAAGTCGGTTTCGAATTTCTCTTTTTTTCCCCTCTGTCAATATTACCGTCAACCAAGTAGCCCCTAAAGCTACGCTGTAATCCTGAATTTGGCACCCCTTGTACTGAATACCGTTATAAGAAATAGGCTCTTTCAGTGCTTTGCATAAACTCCACGCTTTTACGCCTTGTATTTCTACTCTATAATACCGCTTCCACCCGTATTTAGGATTTTCTAAAATGTGAGCCAAAATTGAAGTATTCGTCATCAGCAACAATCCTTCTGAATCAAAATCCAGTCGTCCCACATATATAAAGCGCTGTGCCAAAGGTAAAGGCTTTGAAAGTTCTGTGTAAATTGTGGGGCGGTTAAAAGGATCGGTGCGCGTTACAAGACAACCTCTTGGCTTATAACATTTCCACAAACATGGAACTTCTGGAGACTCAAGAGACACTCCATCAAGATCCACTCTATCTTGAGAAGAAACAAAACACGTCATATGAGTAACCAAAACTCCGTTCACGCTGACACGATGACACTTAATAGCCTCTTCTGCCTGACGACGAGACAAAGAAGAGCGCTCTGCAACGTATTTTGCTAACCTCATAGACTTTTAAGAATCGACTAAATTGAACGAACAAGACTACCATAGTTTAAAATTTTTAACAAGACTCTTGCTGAATGTGACGCTTAAGCACTATTCTTGCTATAGACTTCAACCAGAAGCGCTTGTTGGAATGCACGTGTGTAATAAATTAATTGGTAAGATGCGCACGCAGACAAAAAACAAATAAGACGTAATTGTAATATGGTGTTTAATTATGTATGATCCCAAAGCCATTCTTCATTCTCATATTTCAGGTCTTTATAAAATGGTGGAATCAATTCCTGAAAATCTTGATAGCTGTATAGAAAAATTACAAAAAGTTCAGGGAAGAATTATATGCACTGGGGTTGGAAAAAGCTCTTTTATCCTGCAAAAAATTTCCAGCAATTTTGCTTCTATTGGCATTGCATGTCAGTTTTTAGATGCAATTCACAGTGTACATGGAGAACTAGGAGGATTAAGAGAGCGCGACATAATTTTAGCAGGATCATACGCAGGGCAGTCTGTCGAGCTTGTCCCTATTTTTACTTTTGCCAAAACGAAAAACATATTTTCCATGCTTATGACTGCTTTTCCTTTAAACAGGTTAGGAAAAATGGCCAGTACAATATTGCGCTTACCAGAAGTTAAAGAAGTCGGTCCCCTTGGTTGCGTTCCTAGCACTTCTTCTTTAGTCATGCTGGCTTTAGGAGATCTGTTGGTTAGTGCATTAGAACAAAACATCACATTAGAGCGCTATCAAACGCACCACCCTCACGGAGCTTTGGGATTCAAGCTTTCTCCTGTTATCCACACTATGGTATCTGGTTCTGATTTACCCTTAGTATCTATAGATACGCCCTTTACAGAGGTGCTAATGGTTATGAGCGAAAAACGACTGGGATGTACAGGAGTCATCGATAAAGAAGGTAAGCTACAAGGAGTAATTTCCGATGGAGACGTGCGCCGATTTTGTATGCGGTTTAGAGATGTAACTTCTTATTCTGCATTAGAAATTATGCAAAAAGCTCCAAAAACTCTCCCCCCCCATGCGATTGTTAATGATGCGCTGACATTAATGGAAGTTCATAAAATTACGTTTGTTTTTATTATAGATCATGAACAAAAACCATTAGGTGTTATACACATCCACGACAGTTGGAAGAATATTCAGTAATATAGTAATTTAGCTTGGAAGTGGGACAGCGTGGTGCTATTTTAAAAAAAAATGACAAAGAAAAAATACAGCTTCAATCTAAGGGAGCCAGTAATAGAGTATATTAAACTTGGTAACGATCAAAAAAACGACATCCAAAATATTTAAAATTAGTAAAAGCAGCGTAAGTAGGTGGTGGATAAGATACAAAAAAGAAAGGAATAATTAGGTCTATCCTATGGTTAGGGAGTAAGGATAAAATAGCCCCAGAGAAGCTAAAGATTTAGGTTCAAGACAATAGAGATAAGAAATTAGATGAGATAGCAAAGCTATTTAACGCAAGTATTTGTTTTCTGTATACATAAGGTTAAAAATTTAGGATTTAGTTATAAAAAAAGCTTTTACCTATGTGGGGCATAAGTGTTGAAAGTGTCAAAATAAATGTTTAACAGCATTGAAATCTCCTCCTGAAATAATAATTAATGTTTTAATAAAAGATTTCTTTAGATCTAATGTAAATTGAAATAATGGAATTTTGAAGCCATGCAG
>NZ_BAUP01000078.1:0-2106 GCF_000648275.1 Holospora elegans E1
ACCATAAAACGTTTTCCATTGAACAAAATAATTCTCGACACCGCCATTGGTTTGAGAGATTTCGCCCCCCCCCTTGCAAACACGCGATCACTTGAAATGCTAGAGGTAACACTGCGTATTTTTGCGGCACCTAACGTTAATAAAACCTCGAAAATTAATCATGCTATCTTTGGTTAAAAGTCTAAAAAATTAACAGGTCTGTTTTTAAATAAAAGAAATTAGACATTGAAACGAAACAACATAACGTCCCCGTCTTGTACGACGTACTCTTTTCCTTGTGTGGCAATTTTTCCTGCATTTTTTGCCCCCGCCTCACCTTTATAGTCTATGTAATCTTTCCACGAAATTACTTCTGCTCGAATAAATCCTTTCTCAAAATCACTGTGAATACACCCTGCCGCTTCAGGAGCCTTTGCATCCTTCTTAACAGTCCATGCCCGCGCTTCCTTAGGACCTATGGTAAAAAAAGAAATCAATCCCATGGCGCTGTACACTTCTTGAATAACATTTTCAAGCCCACTACATTTTATATTCAAATCTTTCAAAAATACAAAACGATCTTCTTGAGAAAGCTGAGCAATTTCAAACTCTACCTGGCTGCTCATCCATACCACAGGTTTTCCGCTGGCACGCTTTAAAATAGAATCTTTGTAAGGAAAATTTCCATTTATTAGATCTTGCTCAGAAATATTTATAAGATAAATCATAGGTTTTGCCGTCAAAAACCCCAATCTTGAAAGGTTAGACCGCTCTTGCAGAGTCCATGAACCATTTTGAAGCATCACTCCACTTTGAAGATAAGACAAAGCATATTCCAAAAGCTCTTTAACATCTTCCTTTTTATCAACAGTTTTTTGCTTTTTTGACAACTGACGCTCTGCGCTTTGAAGGTCCGCCAACAAAAGCTCCATTTCAATAACATCTATATCGAAAAATGGATCAACTTTTCCATGAACATGCGTTACATTTTCTGAAGAAAAAGCTCGAACAACTTGAACAACAACATCTACTTGTCGAATATGCGCCAAGAACTGGTTTCCTAGCCCGTCTCCTTTGCTTGCCCCTTTAACAAGACCTGCAATATCCACAAACTGAATTTGAGACGGAAGAGTACGTTTAGACTGAGCAATACTGGCTAACAAACCCAAACGCCAATCAGGAACGCTTACAGACGCAACGTTAGGCTCTATCGTACAAAATGGATAATTCTCAGCCTGAGCCAAAGCACTTTCTGTCAACGCATTAAATAAAGTAGACTTCCCAACATTAGGAAGTCCAACAAGACCACACTGCATCATGTCTTTACCTATTATTGTTTAGGCAACGCTTACCCAAATGTTTTTTTATTTTTTCAATGAATCAGTACCAGTATTCGGTCTGCGCCGCTCTTTAATTCTTGAAGATTTTCCACTCAATCCTTCCAAATAGTACAACTTAGCACGACGAACAACTCCTCTGCGCAATACTTGAATACTTTCTATAACAGGACTGTACAAAGGAAACCTTCTCTTAATACTAACGTTCCCCACTACACGGCGTACAACAAAAGAAGAATGAAGCCCTCGATTTCTTCTGGCAATACATACTCCTTCGAAACGCTGTACACGAACGCGCCCCCCCTCGCTTAAAATAACATGCACACTTAGGGTGTCTCCTGGAGAAAATTCTGGAATTGGTTGCTTTCCTTCCATAAGCTCTGCAACTTTTTTTTGATTAAATTGTTCTAAAAGATTCATTGAAACCAAAGACGGAACCACTATTGCAAGTAGTCTATCATAAAAAATTTCACGATGCCAGAGGTAAAAATAATTCGGAAAATTACGGTATCTGTAAATAGTTATTTCATCCAAAAAATTGGAAATTAAATATTTTTATGCAGCGTTTATAAATGATCACCAAATAGAATATTGATAGAGCTACTTTCATGTTGCCAATAGGTTAGATTTTTTCCTGAACCTGCTGCATCCCAAGTAAAGGCTTTAATTTTGGGGTGTTTGAAGGGCGGAGGTAAAGGGTTTAAGTGCGTTTTTGGTAACTTTTATGAACTTTGATCATGAGCTGTTCAATATGTAAGCTGTTTGAAGTATTTTGGTTGAAGTATTTATA
>NZ_BAUP01000077.1:0-3585 GCF_000648275.1 Holospora elegans E1
CTGATCTCAATCCTATTGAGAAAAAATGGGCTTAAGCCAAACATATAAGAAGAAACGCCACCTTACTCAATTGATCTCTTATTTCAATTCCATTTCTTGTAATTTTTTTATACTGATTTAGATATAGAAGGAAGAAAATAAACGTTATGAATATGGTTTGGCATATTTTTACTATTTAATGACAAGGTTTTTATAAAAATTGTAATTTAATGAAAAAAGGCTTGTAATTAGTTGCAAAAAATCAACAATCAATGTCTCTGTTTGGAGCAACGCATCTTAACTACTTTTTTACATTCCCCATGTTCTAATTACGCCGTTGATGTTTTGCATTTTTTTCAATGATGATTTCGTTAAAACAAAAATTTTTTTTACTAACTTTTTTTCTTTCAGCTTCAAGCCTGAGTGCAAAAAAAAGATAAATTTTTATCTGGAATAGGGATTTTTATGGGAATCGGTGGAACCTCTATGTCGACCAATCCTGGGGGATCAGGGTCAGCAAGTTGGCCGATTAAAGCAGAATCTTTTGGAGAAGATGGTGAAGTCAAAGGGAAGTTCAAAATCAGCAGTACTCTTGAAAGTCTCGATGCAATGGGGTACACAGGTTCCTCAAACCCTACGACTGAGGAGCCCTTCGTAGATGGAACTTTAATAACAACAACTGTTGCTGCTGATGTATCAGCAACAGCGACGATAAAAGGAGAGGGTGTTGATGTAGAGGATGATCCAGACATTCATACCTGTGCGGTGGAAAAAGTCGAAACAGCTGGTACTGCAGCAAATCCTGATGTATTATACACAGTTAAGGGGACAACAACTACTAAGATTGATCCATCTACAGCAACATTGGAAGGAATTCAAGATAATTTTATAGATTTTGGACAAAAAGGATTAGTAAAAAATACTTCTGGATTTTCTTGGAATTTGGGGGTATTAATGCAAAAAACTCTTAATTGTTATACGATGGGGTTTCGGTGTGCGTTTGGAACAAACGGTAGTTCTTCTCAGCTAAAGTATAAAACTGGAGGATTGGGATTAAAGGTTGTGGAAAATCAAAATTTTGTTGGCTCTCTTGGAATCTCAGATGAAAGAAGTACAGAATTTCGTTTAAAGAATAAATGGTTTGCTGAATTTATCTTTGAATTTGGATATGTGGTTGCGCAAAGATTGCAGCTTTTCGTTGGGCCTGGAGTTATCCTGCAAAATCAGAAACTTTCTTATATTGGTGAATCTGGCCAATCTTCTAGTAGCTTGTCTAAAACCGTTACCGGATCTGTGTTGGCGTGTGGCGCTAGGTACGCTTTGAATCAGAACGCTACGTTGGGGTTGGAATATCAACGTCAATGGTTGGGCAAAAAAAGCTGGGATAATGTTGCTTCTATAGTTCCCAAAGATATATATTGCTGTGGTGTGCCTGTGTCAAAGACTAACACCAACTTGTTTTTGGTGACGCTAACCTATATGTTTAGTGGAAAATAAATAAAGCAACGGATTTGAAAAAACAGAACGCCCATGTTGTAGAAAAATAAATTGCAGCAGTGGCGTTTTAGTTGGCATGATTTAGACGGTAAGGAAGACCGCTCTAAATCACCAGTCATCGTATTTTTACCTCTTGTCGAGTTGTTTTTTAAGATTCAGTACTAATTTTTAACATTTTTTTACCCGATCAGAGCGCTTTTTTACGTCTAAGACGACATCTGTTTCATTTACTTTGGCTGCGATTATAGGTGCAAGATGTATTGCGCGAGATTTTTTTATTACCATTTCGTGAAATGTATATTATCATATTTGTGTTTGTCGTCTTTCCTTATTTTATTGCAATATAGTAACAAAACACTTAATGCTTTTGATTGGTTATAAAAACGTGTAAGATAGAATTTATTAAATTTTTCGCACTTACCTAACGCACGCCAGATATTCGAAAATTTCACTATTGCTTAAAATTAAACTCTGTAGTAAAATGAATGGGAAGTGCGGATATGGTTCAATGGTAGAATGAAAGCTTCCCAAGCTTTAGATGAGGGTTCGATTCTCTTTATCCGCTCTGATTTTTTAGGAAATTAATTTTTAGTGATTTATGGTTTTACTAGCTAAGATTATTGGGCCAAAAGGAGTGCGGGGAAACATCAAGATTGATGTTTTTACCGAAGATCCTTTGTTTTTGGTGCGCTGTCCGTTGGTTTATAACGAAAAAAAAGAAAAGCTTCAGTTTGATTTTGTCGGATGGGTAAGCCGCCCTTCTAAGATAGAAGCTAGATGTCACGGAATATCTTCAAGAGAACAAACCCAGGCTTTAAAAGGCATAAAGCTGTACACCTCTATAGAGCATCTTAAAGCTTTGCCTGATGATCACTACTATTGGAAAGAATTAGAAGGCTACAAAGTGCAGTTTCAAGAAAATCTTTTGGGAACAGTTCTAAGAATGAATAATTTTGGAGCAACTGATTTATTGGAAATTTCCCTTTCAAAAGACGCATCGTCGGTTTATCTACCATTTCACAAAACTTTTATTACGAACGTGTGTAAAGCTCAGCACATTATTTTTTGCACTAATGAAGCGGAAGAATGGATTCAAAACACAAATTAATCATACACTCAAATGTTTTTCAGACATACATAAAAATAGAATAGTTTCAGAATAGCTTTTAACTAAAGATATCTTTTAAAAGTCTCTAAAAACGATTGTATGTAAATTTTATGAATGTTCGGATTGCTTTAAAATCAGCATTTTGGTGTCAGAGCGACTGCCGTTTTGAAGTGGGCGGACACCTTGGGGAGGCTATGCGCCAAAATTGCCCCCTCCCAAGAAGACAAAGGTATTGTAATAGAAGTCGATGAATTTTTGAACTATAAAAAAAAGAAGTAAAAATTTGGATTTCTAAAGCTTGAATTTCTAAATCCTATGATCGTTCTGGAAAAGGGCTCATCGATTGGGAATTTGGTGATCTCTCGAGTCAAACATTCAAACGACTTTTTGAACGATTAAAGAAACGGAAAATTTTATTTTATTGCAAAGATCCTTTGGAAGGTTTTAATAAAATTATTCCAAGCACCCGCCTCTTTCAGGAAAAAGATAAAACGTTTTCCATTGAACAAAATAATGCTCCACACCGCCATTGGTTTGCGAGTTTTCGTCGAAAACTCCTTGCAAACACACGATCTCTTGAAATACTGGAGGTAACACTGCGTATTTTTGCGGCACTTCACGTTAATAAAACATTGAAAATCAATCATACTATCTTTGGTTAAAGGCTTCTAAAAATTTTTTGTGGTTGATAAAGTCAAAAAAATTCAGCCTATTGAAATGAATCGTCTAAATTTTTAAAAATTCTCCATACTGCAACAGTCCTATAAAGGGAGAGTTGCGAGATAAGGTAATTTTTGGTATAAGAAGGAAAAAATCAAGGCAAGGTGAAAGAAGTGTCGAGCACGCAAATAACAATGGTAAGTTTAGAAGAGGGAGTAAGTAAGGACCATCAGTATAGGAAATTTAAATCAATATTCAGCTTTAGTAAGGTTAAGGATGAAGTGTAGCGGTAGAAAGTAAAGCTAACTAGAAGAGATACGGAGTATTACGGTTATTTAAAT
>NZ_BAUP01000076.1:0-16426 GCF_000648275.1 Holospora elegans E1
TTAAACCCTAGTGGTGCGGTCAGTTTGTTATTAACCAAACCGGCAATACTATGTGTTCTTTGATCCCACTCTTTTTGCCAACCGAATTTTCACTTTTTCTGCCCCAGCCGTCTGTCTTTGAACATAGGCTATCAATGCCGCTTTCATCACTATATACAAGACTTGGAGACGCTATATCTTTGATCGATTCTTGATGCTGGCTTCGCTTTTCTTTGCTTGCTTCTAAGTGCGAAAAGTTTTTTTAAGCTGCAAGCCTAACCTTTTTAACCAGTAACTAATTGTACCCCAAATTCTTGAGCAGCTTTTTTCAAGGTCATATCTTGGGTTTCTTTGACATACTCTTTAAGCTTCTCTAAGTCAATCTTTTTTTTTGAGCCACCACGCCTCTTAGGAAAATAATTACCTTCTTGTCTGTATTTTCTATACCAATTTTCTATGCCGCCTGCCTATCGCTGATACACTTATTTTAAATAAGTGCGATTCTTCAATATACCCCCTGCATCTAAACATTCTATTCCCCTTTGTCTTAAATCGTTGCTGTAGCTCTTTGTCATTTTCCTTTTATCGTAACAAAAAATTACACCTAATTCAACCTAAATTTCTATAAGATCTGTATATATCTTTTTTTATCCATCCTGCCTTGAATGGGGGGGTAAAGAATTTTAAAATCCAAACTCATACCCTAAGCGATTTGACGATTTTTAAGAGAAGAAGAGTCCAGAAAAGAATCTTTTTCTAACGTCACCTTGGCACAAGCAAGTTTAGCTTTAAAACCCCGGTATGCAGAACAAGAAACTCCCCTAATTCCAAGAGAATAAAAAAAGTCAATGCTTTCCGGATCTCCTGCGTGCTCTCCGCACACAGATAATGATATGTTCGGATTGATTTTTAGAATAGTTTCGCAAGCAAAAGATAGTATTTTTCCTACGGAAGATTCATGGATGCTTTGAAACGGATCCTTAGAGAAAATTCCCAAAGACTGATACTTTTCTATCATGTACGCTGTATCATCTCTGGATAAGCCCAAAATCATTTGGGTTAAATCGTTCGTTCCAAAACATATAAAGTCCGCTTCTTGAGCAAAAAAGGATGCTTGAAGTGCACTGCTTGGAATTTCGATCATTACTCCCACGTTCCAAATTACTCCTGTAAGATCGTGCCAAATTGCCCGTTGAAGAATGCGTTTTTTGATCATTGTAAATTCCTCAGGGACGGTCACGAAAGGAATCATAATCCCCAGATCTACGGGAATTCCCTCTTTATGCACTCGCTCTGCAGCTTTAAAGAGAGATTGAACTTGAAGATCATAAATTTCGGGACGCAATATACCAAGACGAGCACCTCTTTTTCCCAGCATAGGATTATTTTCCTTGAGTCCGCTCGCTAATTCTTTTATTTTTTCCAAAGAAACTTCTAACTGATGAGAAAGCGTTTTCTCTGCTTCAAAAGTGCAAGGCAAAAATTCATGAAGAGGGGGGTCCAGCAAACGCACAGTCAAACGCTTACCATTTAGCTGCTTTAGCAGAGTAGTGTAATCTTCTTCTTGCAAGGCACTAATACGGGAAAAACATAGATCTTCTTGAAGCCCCAATATCCATCCCTGAAACCAAGGTAAGTGAGTGTTTTTGAAAAACATATGTTCGCTTCGGCATAACCCGATTCCTTCAGGATTAAAGGCAAGAGCGGCATTCCAATCCTCTAATGTGTCTGCATTCGCATAAACCTTTATTGCACTGACACGGTGCGAAAACTCTAAAAATTCCTCTAGCTCTTCACATTTTTCAGGTACTTTTAGTGCGCCCCTTCCTTTCCATATATTTCCCGTCGTTCCATCTATTGTCAATAAAGTTCCCTCAGGAAAAAATTGACCGCAAACTTCTATAGAATCACAATGTACTTTTAGCTCTTGTACAGAGGTTACGCAAGGCTTTCCTAATCCCCTGGTTACTACTGCACCGTGACAAGTCATTCCTCCTGTGGCGGTTATTACTCCAGATGCCTTTAAGATGCAAGCAACATCGTCACAATGGGTCTCTTGAGCTGCAAAAATGATATTTCTTCCACTGCTTGCCAAAAAATCAACAGTTTCTTGACGAATTGCAAGGATACCAAAAATTGCTCCAGGAGAAGCGCCTAGCCCTTTTCCTAAATTTTCGAGTCCTTCAAGATTTTCCAAATACGAATGATAGACTTGTTCTAACCCGTTTAAAGAAAGACGCTTTAGTGCATCCTGCATGCTTAAAACTCCTTCTGCAACATACCTAGAAAGTATCCGCAGTTCTGCTGTTTTTGTGCGCTTTCCTGGACGTGTTTGCAAAATCCAAACTTTTTTCTGTTCTATTGTAAACTCAATATCTTGCATATCTACAAAAAAATTATCTATTTTTTCAGCAATATCTTTTAAAGTTTTATAGGCGCACGGCAAATGAGTTTCCAGCAGTGAGAGCGGCCCTGGAGTCATTCCCCCTGAGACGATATCTTCGCCTTGTGCCTGAATGGAATATTCTCCAAAAAATTCTTTTTTTCCCGTAGAGGGATTTTGAGTGAACAATATTCCTGTTCCGCTAAATTGGTTGAAATTTCCAAATACCATAACCTGAATAACTACGTCTACTCCGGAACTGGAACTAATTTTTTCATGTAACCGATACGATTGGGCCCTTGAATTGTTCCAGCTATTTCTTACCATGTTTATAGCTTTAATTAATTGTTCATTGGCATCTTGAGGAAAACTATACCCAGCGTGTTCTTGAAATATTCTCTCGAATTCAATAGCTTCTTCACGGGTTGCGGTTTTGGAAATTTTTGGAAAAACCGTCTCGTCAATTTGTTCTACTAATTTTCCATAATGACATATCAACTTTATATAGCTGCGCCATAAATACTCTTTGTTTGCCTTTAAGGCATGATTGAATGTTAGTCCAACATTAAGCAAAGAATCGAGCATTCCTGGCATAGAAACTTTAAAACTGGAACGCACAGAAACAAAAAGTCCACTTTGCCCAGTTTCTTGATCATTCCACACCTTTCCAGATTTTATTTGTAACCTAAGCAATTCTTCTTGAAGCCCCTCAAGAGAAAAAGGGTGCAAGTAGGGAATTAAAAAAAATGGAGGAACAGGAACCTGAAGCGTTTCGAGCATTTTTAGATAGCCTGCCTTCGAGGGAGAAAAAACGTCCTGTCTTAACGCCTCTTCTGAAAAAAAAGAGCTTTCTTGAGAAAAAGAGAGAGGAAAATTCAAAAAAAAACACCATAATCTTATAATACACACTTTCAGAATGACACAAGATCTAAAATAGGTCAATATTTTTTCGACGAATATTTATTTTTATTTAGATATTTATTAATTTTTTAATATACAAAAATTGAAGGAGGAAGTGTTAGGTAGAAACTTCCCCATTGTGTAGTTATTGTTTTATTATTTTCGACTCTGCGGAAAAGTTTCATCTTTTTTTGGGTTTTTACAAAGTCCAAGATCTAAGAGGTCTTTAGAATATTCTTCTTCAAAAAATGCATACCCATGCATTTCTGCGATAGTTTTTACTGCATCCGAAAGCAGTCCATCAGCACATCTTGCGTTGCTTCCGGCACCTTCGTCAACCGCGCCTTCTAAAAAATGAGTTAATCTGGCATAAGAGCCGTAAGCGAGAAGATCATTTTTATATCCTTGTGCGTTTTCGACGTATTCTTGAGTGTTTTTTGCAAATGCTTCTGGTAAATTTTTTCTTAAAGTTTGATAGTGTAATGGGGAAAGATGGTTCACTTCTGTTCTTTCTTTCCCATCATAAACATCCATAAAAATCTCTGTCATTTCATCCAAATACTTTTCTTTTTGTTTCACGTCTTGTGTTTCATAGTATTTTTCTGAAAATCCTTTCAGATAGGCTTTCATTGTACCAAACGAAGCAATTTTGAAATACTGGAGATCTTCTTTCTCTTCCTGAAATTTTTGTGTACATTGATTTTGTTTCACTGCTTTATACTTTGATTCTTCTTCCGCAGATTTTATTCCGTGAAGGATTTCAGACAAGTTTTTTATAATGAATTTTCTCGCATTCTGTCTTATAAGATTTTCTTCTACCTGTTTTGTTTCCGCAGCATAATTGAATTGTGCTAATAAAGCTGCATATTTTTTCTCCCCCACCTTTTTAATAATCAGTTCTTCTCCCGTTTTACACTTTTTAGAATCATAGTGATGCTGGCCTAAGTATTCTAAAAATTTACGATTTGTTGTATCCTTTGCTTCTGCAGTCGCTTCAAAAAAACAAAACATAGTGTTAGAAAAATGAAAAAATCCAGAAATTGCTTCATAGCGAGTTTTGGGGTCCTTAAGGTTTTTATAAAATATTCCAAAATCTTCTAGTGCTTTATGTAATAATTCGTAATCTTTGTCTTGATTTTCTATTATTGTAGTTACAATTTCATACAATTCGTTGTATTCTTCTTTTCCACTTTGATCATATAGTATCGAGTCAATAATTAAGTTAATCTCTCCTTCACGAGTTGGAATAAACTCTAAATCAGAACCAGAAAATACTTTATTAATAAAGTATTCAAGTTGGACACTAAAATCTTTTTCTCCAGTAACGCTGTTTTGAGCAGTTCTTCTGTTCCAAAAAAATTTATTCAAATGTTCTCGTGCCTGTCGTATTTGCATTCGTTTGCGTTTTTCGCTTTCTTTTAATGCGTCTACAATAACTTTAAACTTAAGATTCTTTAAATCTTCAACGTTCTGGAAATAATTTTCAGGGCAAAAAGTCTTTAAACAAAACAATAGAGATTGAGACTGCAAAGCCGTTTTTGAAGCATTATCAAAAAAGATCAGCGCTTCTTGTCTTTTCTTAGAATCTTGATCTTTTTCCAAATCTCTAAATTTTAAAAAGCACTCCATATTTGGCAACTGCTTATTTTCTGAAGATCTTTCTAATTGTTCAAGAACCTCTCTGTAGGAAAGATCAGCCATATCCAAATAATGCGCCCACGTTTTCATATCGGAATTTTTTAATATTACCCGTTCTACAGCATTCATTTTTTCCTTTTTGGAAAAGCTTGGCATCACCCCCTTAATAAAATGGCACATTTGAGTTGGGCGATTTTCTTCATACATTTGCCCAAAAATAATTTTTTCATTATTTTTTGTATAAAAATGAAGCTCTTGATCGATTATCTCCCCTCTTTCTAAAAGATCTGCTGCAACACGTTGTAAAGTATTGTACTGCTCTATATCTCTTGGATCAGAAGAACTAAAAAATTTTTCTAAAATTTTATTAAAAATTTCACATCCAAAATTTGGACGAAGCTCGGAGAATTTTTTCAGGAAAAAATATTTTTCTTTTTGTGTATTGCTTAAAAAATCTAAACAATACTCGTAAGAAATGTCTGCTATATCAAAAACATCTAAACATTTACTTACGTAGTCATTGTCGAATCTTATCCAATAAGGGGACTTTTCTAAATTTTCTAAAACTTCCGCAACTGCTTGGTTTAAAAAACGCATTTTTTGACTTTGAGGTAAATTTTTCATTAGGTACTTGATGAAATCCTTATTAAAGGAAGAAATATTATTCAGTGTTCCTAAATAAATCTTTTCATTGCTTTTTGTGTAAAAATAAATTTCTTTATCTACTACATCAATTTCTTTTAGCTGATCTGCTGCAACACTCCATAAATTTTCACGCCGACTCTTGTCTATTTCATCAGAAGAATTTGAAAGATTTTCTATTACTCTATCAAAAACTCTGCTAAAAACTTCGCTAGCTGTTTCTGGAGACGCTCTACGCAATTCCTGAAAGATATCGCTTTTTAATGAATTTTCAGGGGCTGCATTAAAAAAATCTAAAGCACAAGCGTACTCATCGTAATTGTAATTACCACGGAGCAAAATATAAATAGCATCTGTCAAGTTGCGAGAATTATTTATTCTGACTTTTTCTATCAATTCAGGAAAAGATATTTTTTCTTTCCAACGTGTATCTTTTTCTAAAAAAGAAAAAACTCGGAACAAAACCGTTGAATTACAATTATTTACTTCCTTAAACAAATGTTCATAATCTTCAATAAAAATTGAAAAAGCCTTATCAAAAAGATATTGGTCACACCAACTGGACAAATTATTTAGTGTTTCAGAAAAAGCTCCTTCTTTGCAGAATAAAGAGCGAAGTACACAGGTAAAATTATCAGGAGTATCTACAACCTTACTTAGAAAATCAAAAGCAATTTCTTTGTTTGTTTTACTGTTTGACCTCATTAAATACTCGAAAATATACCCCAAAACTTTTGGACGAATACGATTTTCTTTAATATTTTTTAACGTAAAATCCAGAACTTGAGTAAAAAGTGTCGTGTTACAATCACGTGAAATCACACTAAATAGTACTCCTTCTAACCCTGTAACCTCATTTCTTCCACAAAATCTAAGCGCATCGGACAAAAAGCAATAAATTTCGCGATCTTTATTGACGGCATCACTTAGAGCTAATGCGTTGACGGTCCAAACTACATCTTCTGGGGTGCCAAAGCTTAAATCCCTGAGCGAACTTTTTAAGAAAACAAAGTTTCGTGGAAAAAGAGAGAAAATGTTTTCAAAAATAGCCTCACAAGCATCTGCAATCGTATTTCTACCTCCTAAATGAGTATCGTTATAGGCAGCAATGCGCCCCAAAGCAGCTGTCATATGAAAGATATTTAAATAATTCCCAGGGGTTTGAGATAAATCTAACTGAGAAAGCTTTAATAAAATATTTTTTAGTGAGTCATCTTTTTCAAATGCGCTTAACGCGTCATATATTTTTTTTGCGTCAACGTTGATTTCAGAGTTAAAAGCAAGAACTAGCACCATAAATGCTTTTCTTAAAGATGAAAAATCTTGATCGCTATACCGTTTTTCACGACGAAAATCAAGGGAGGTTAATAAGCGAACAAACAATTCATTAAAAGAATCAGGATTATCATGATTTAATACTCTTAGAACGTACTTTACTGTATTTTTGTTTAGTCCAAATAAAGTATCAAAAAGCTTCTTTGGGCTAATATTTTGCAAAGTTCTCTTTAAAGCTGTTGCGTCAGAAGAGTTTCTATTTAAAATATCGATAAAAAATCCTTTTCCATTTAATCTACCTAAAAAAGTGTTTGAAGCATATTCTCCGTCTAATATTTCTGCTTCAAAAGGGAAACACTCGAGTTCCTTATTATTGTTTTCAGAAGTAAACGCTTCTACTAAAGAATGATCAAGCGTATCTGCTTCTCTGTACAAAAAATTGATCTCAAATCCCTTAAAATCAAATGATAACAGTTCACGAAACTGATCAAGCTGATTAAAGAAGTCTTGCTCTCCCCCATAGCCTCTACTTAGCTCAGAACTTCTACTTAGTTCAGAACTCTCATTTAGATCAAAACGACCTGCCTCAGAACTCTCATTTAGCTCAGAGCTTTGCTGCGAGCTTGATGAACTATCTTCATCGCTTCCATCTGCACCATAGGCGCTTTGAGTAAAATTTTCAATAAAAAAGCTGCTAGTAACATTCATTATTAATGTAAGTAAAATTTTTTTTTTCATACGTAACCCCTTTTTTCTATTCCTTGTCATTCTAGTAGAAACTTTTATAAGCTTTCAATAGGCTGGTTAAAAAAAATTTCAATAGGCTAGTTAACAAAAATTTAAAAATGCTTAAAATTGGTATTTAATATCCTCACCATGAGGAAGGACAGGACCGTCATGTAATCATTTCTTGAATCTTGAACATGTACTAAAATGTTTGAAGGTAAGATGATTTTTTGATAGGCGAAAAACTGATAATATCCTTTTATAATATTCCTCTTTGTTTTTTAATAAATGCTTTTTGGGTCTTGCTAACGGTTCCTTGCTTTGGCAGAATTATTCATGAAATTTATAAGTGTGGTGTCATGGCAATGAAGATCCAGCTTTTTTCTCACCTTAGAGAGCGAGTGTTGTCTAGTGTCTGGATGACACTTTTTCTCGCGCTACTTTTAGGAATCGTATATTTGTTCCAAGGTTCTCAAAAGATCGCTTACGTGATTTTGTTTGGATTTGTTTTGGGATGCTTAATTGAATGGGGATATGCGTGTTTTATTTCCACGACATGGAAGAAATACTATATATGGCCTTTGGGGAGCGTATTCATTTTAATTGGGGGAATGGCTTTTTTAGAATCTTTTAATACAAAAGGATGGACCAGTTGGATTGTGATCGTGGCAAGTTCTATCTTTACCGATACATTTGCCTACCTTTGTGGGTCTTTGATAAAGGGGCCTAAAATTTTTCCTTC
This sequence comes from Holospora elegans E1, assembly GCF_000648275.1. Lineage (NCBI taxonomy): Bacteria > Pseudomonadati > Pseudomonadota > Alphaproteobacteria > Holosporales > Holosporaceae > Holospora > Holospora elegans. The sequence continues at coordinate 8,286 of NZ_BAUP01000076.1, forward strand.
TGTTAGCGCTGCAAAAACTTATTCAGGTGCAATAGGAGGGCTTGCACTGTCCTGTATTTGTACCGTGACGCTGGGAGCTTTTTTGCATCATCCCATTGGTTGGGGAAGTGCGGCGGCTTTAAGTGTTTTTGCTCAATTAGGAGATTTTTTAGAGTCTTGGGCAAAACGTCATCTTGAAATTAAGGATTCTGGAAATTGGATTAAAGGGCACGGTGGGGTAATAGACCGTACAGACAGTTGGTGGATGACGGCAATTGGATATGGAATTGAGCCTTGGATATAATTAATGTTTTCTGAGCTGCACCCATTTATGGATTACGCTTTAGTTTTGGCAAAAAAAGCTGAGCTTCAAGGGGAAGTTCCTGTAGGTGCAGTTTTGGTTTACAACGACAAAATTATTCTTGAAAATCATAACAAGATGCGTCAAAATAACAATCCTTTGGCGCATGCAGAACTTCTTTTACTGCAGGAAGCGTACAGCTTTCTTAAAACGTATTATTTGTCTCAGTGTAGTCTTTTTGTCACTCTCGAGCCTTGTGGTATGTGTGCCACTGCCGTGGCATTGTCGCGATTAAAGGCGGTATATTTTGGTGCTTACGACCCCAAACATGGAGGAATTGAACATGGTGCGCGTGTGTTTGATAAGGAGCAAAATTTTTTTAAACCAAAAACTGTGGTGGCAGGGGTGCGCGCTTATCATTGCGAAAATATTTTAAAGAATTTTTTTTCTTATCGACGGGGGTAAAAAAAGATATGTATTTTTTTCAAATACCATGATTTTTTTATCTTTTAGGGAAGTGGGGTGGCTGTTTTGGGGTATTCTCTTGGTATATATTTCTATTCAAGATGTGTATTATCGTAGTTTTCCTCTCTGGAGTGTGGTCGTTTTAGGAACTATTTCTTTGTGGCTTTGTCCTGCGTGCTTAGGAAATGTATTGGTGTATGCAGGAATTTTTAGTTTTTTTAAAAATTTTGGAAAATGGAAATGGAATAAAACGTATCTTGAGTGGGGAGATGTAGAAATTTTAGCACTGCTGAGCAGTTTAAGTGATAACGTTTCTGAATTTTTTTTGATTTCTGGAATTTTAGGCGCCTTAGGGTGCTTAGTCTTTCGTCAGCACGGCATTCCTTTCGTTCCTTTTATGAGTGTTTCTTGGTGTATTGTGGAAGGGGGAAAATACCTCGTTCTATCATAGTTTAATATTGGAGTTCTGAGTAATAAAAAACAATTAAAATAAAACCTTTTTTTATAATGGATGTGTATTATGTATAAAAAATGAAAAACAACAAAATGAATAATACAGTAAAGTATATTTTCATTGTAGTATTTATGCTGGAATTTTCGGATTTCGGATTTGGGTTAATAGCTCCAGTTCCCCAATTTTCTACACCAGCAATGTGTTTAACTTCTGATGGATCAGTGAGGTCTTTAGAGACAGGTGTTTTTTGTTTTACTCACGCATTTGGTCGTACATGTTGGCCTGGGGGAAGATTTTATCAAGAATCTCCTGGGGGAACCTTCAGTATTTCTGGTCTAGTAACTGGGAATTTGTCGTATGCTCCTGTTGTTGAGGCGTGTAGAAGTATAGGTGGAGAAATAGATGAAGGCGCTATGGCCTTAAATTATTTAAGCACGTTTGGAACATTAGCTACAAAAGCGCAAAATTTAAATTTCATTCAAAATCTAAAGGATAAGACAAGAGGGCATAAATTTATTCCTGTTTACAACAATACCGCTCTTGGCTCTGTACGTCTTTTTACAAAGGATACAAACAAATATCCAGTAATTAATTTAGATTACAATGGAGTAATGGCAGATAGTGAACTTCAATCTTTTAGTAATATCGTCATAAGTCAAGTTCCTTCTCTTTCAGTGCAGTACATGATAGACAAGGCGAAAAAAGTTTTAGAGTCTGGTATTAAGGTAGATTTAGTAAATTTAAAGAAGCAGTTAGAAGGGATTGCAGCAATTAGAGATCTTCTTGAAAAGAATATGAATTTTTTTATTAATACTCTTGGAAATATGAAGGGAAGCGATTACGGAAAAATACTTGATAATGCGGCAGAGGTTATTGTTTATACCAGTCAAAATAGTATCGGTCAAAGTAAGAATAGTACAGATTCTACGAAGACAGAAAAAATGATAAATTTGTGTGAGAAATCATTAAAAGAATTAGATATTTTTATATTGGCAAAGAATAATGTGAGATCTGTATTTGAAAATGTGATGAATTTGGCAAAGCAAATTCCAGGAAGCGAGCCTTACGATACAGATGATATGATAAAAAACCCAAGAAAGTACACAATTCCTGTATTTTTAGTTTCTGAGGCTCTTAAAAAAGATGAAAAAATGATAAAGCTATTTTTTGAAGCAGATGTATTAAAGAGTCAATTACTTGTTGCAAAAAACAAGTTGGAAGCGCTTAAAGCTGTAAAAGAAAACTTTTTCACAAATTTAGATAAAAAAATTATGGAATTAAATGATAAAATTTCGACTCTTGCGAAAAAAAAGAAAATTTTTGAAAAAATTCTGGAAGAATACACAGTAAAACGGACAAAACAAGATATGGGTGGAATAGTAAGAAAAGTTTTTGAGGAGCTGCAAAAAGATATTTCAGATACTGCTCAAAATTATGGAAAAATCGTTCAATCCATACAAGAAACTCAATCTGTTCAAGATAACCAATTCATTGCAACTCTTACGGAATACCAAAAGCGTTTGGCTCCTTTAGAGACAACAATGAAAGGATACGTCGCTTATAAAGATGGTATGACGCAAATGGTTGAAAACGCTTACCAAAAAGCACTAAATGAAAAGAATGTAATTTTACAAAAAGTAGCACAAGAGATTCGAAATCATATAAATGAGATTAATGCGCTTCTTAATCCTATTATAGCGCTTCTTAATAATCAACAAAGCGCTGATGAATTATGGCAGAAAAGTTTTCAAAAAATTAATATTTTATCGAATTTTTTATTAATAGATAAGGCTAATTTAGAAACTTTATTCACAACTATTGGCGCTGATGATATAATAATAAAAAGTTCTATCATTTCTTTGAACACCGGTGTTTTGACGGAAATTCAAGCGATAAATGAGGTGCAAAAAAGAATAGTTTTTGGTAAAATTTACGGAACTTATGTTGAAGCAAATTTGCTAAAAAAAAGGATGACAGCAGATTCTAAAGATGATCAAAAGAGTTTTAACGCAGTGTGGGAAAAATATTTGCAAGACGGTAATACATCACTTGTTTTTTCAGAATACAATGATATCGTTTTACAAAAAAATAAAATTAAAGATGTTTTATCACAGAGCTTAATCATTTTAAGTGCGATAGATAAAAGCAGTCTAGATATTCAAAATTTAATAAAGGAAGTAGGACTTCTTCTTGCCCCAGTCGGTGCGGAAACCACTTTAGACAAGATATTCGAAAATAACGTGATCAGTAAATTAAAAAGCAAGAGACTTTTGTGATGTATGCATTGACAGATCTATATCTCTATAGTGGGGGAAGTGAGCTTTTATAGCATACGAATTTAGTTTTAACGTTTTGATGGTGCAGGATAACTATAATTTAGTGCTGTGCTTGCCAAATTTATTTTTTTTTCGTATTCTGAAAATCAGTATTGTGGTGAGAGGGTTCATGTCTAAGTTTGTGCGCTATAGTGTTCGCATTGTGGTGGCCGTTACGTTTTTTAGTGTTAAGGTTTTGGCAATTCAAAGCTTTAAGTTGGCAGAGTCAAGAATAGAGGATTTTTTTATAAAAAGCGGGCTTAAGCGGTCCTCCTCTTCTTGTGATATGGATGAGGTCAAGGCCGGGGCAACGTTTTTAAGTATTTTTCGTTTACTAGTTGATGAATATGTAGATCGTATTGGTCCTAAAGAAATGCAAAAAATGTTAGAAGGTGCTATTCAAGGAATGCTTTCTTCTCTGGATCCTCATTCTGGAGTTGTTCAGCAGAATCTTCTTGAAGAAATGGAAGGGGAATTTGGAGGGCTTGGTATTCAAATTTCTCCAGTTCCCATTAAAGGTACAGATCGTACCGAGCTTACCATAGTTTCTATTTTAGAAGGAGCCCCCAAAACTCCTGCGCAAATTTCTGGACTTAAACCAAAAGATGTTATTGTGGCAATAGACAGTACTTTTTACGATCGTTACGATGAGGCTGTGAAAAAAATGCGGGGGGCTCCCGGAACAAAAGTTGTGCTAACGATAAGAAGAAAGCTTTCTGATAAGGAAAAAATTTTTAACGTTTCTTTAACCCGATCTTTAATTAAGGTGGATTCTGTTAAATATCATCTTGAGCCGAATAGCAACGTCGGATATATTCGCATCGGTGTTTTTGACGCTAAGACCGGAATTTTGGTTGAAAAAGCTTTACGAAGTCTTTATAAAGAAAATCCAAAGTTAAATTCTATTGTTATTGATTTACGCAATAATTATGGAGGGTATCTTGATCAAGCCATAAAGGTAGCCAGTTTGTTTTTATCATCTGGTGTTGTGGTAAAAGTAAAAGATAAAAAGACCGTTCGTGAACATTCTGTTGTTCCTGGGCATGTTATTGTGGGGAAGGGGGGGGTATACGATGCCGCTTTGCTTGTTTTGGTGAATGGATATTCTGCTTCTGCTTCAGAAATTTTGGCAGCTGCCCTAAAAGACCACAATCGTGCAATCGTTGCGGGGCGAATGACTTTTGGGAAGGGATCTGTTCAAGAAGTTAAGGTGCTTGACTCTAAGTTGGCGTTTAAGTTTACTTCCAGTAGGTTTTATTCTCCAAAGGGGCTTCCTATTCAAGGGTCTGGGGTGATTCCTCATGTTATTTTTAAGACGCCTCATGATACATCAGAGGAAAGTAAAGTAGAGATTAAGGAAAGCAATCTTCCAGGGTCTTTAGAAAGAAAGCTGTTAGATCAAAGTGTAGCTCCTTCAAAGGAATCTTCGAAAAAAAGTTCTTCAAAAAAGAGTAAGCCTTCTGGGCATGGAGTTCCTGTTGAGCGCCCTATTCAAGTTGCAAAACAACTAATAATTTGTAGCGAAGAAAAAAATGATGGGGGCGTAGAGTCCACAGAAGTGGATTACGAGCTATTGCAGGCTATAGATTTAGCAAAGGCTTTGGGATATCAATTTGAACAATATAAGATGAGGCAGGGGCGTGAAAATAAAAAGTAAGATATGGCGGATCCCCAATTTTATTTCCTTACTTCGTATAGGGCTGACGCCGATTATTTGTTCGCTGTTATTGGTTCAAGATGTGCACGCCAGAGAGTATGCTCTTATTATTTTTATTATGGCGTGTTTTACGGATTATGCGGATGGATATATTGCAAGACATCAAAAACAAACTTCTCAATTTGGTATGGTTTTAGATCCTTTTGCGGATAAGTGCTTAATGTACTCTGTTTCTTTTACTTTAATGTATGCACAGTTTTGCGATGTTAAGAAGTTTTTGTTCCTTTCTTTAATGATGCTTAGAGATACGGCGGTTGGAACGCTTCGAAGTTTTGTGGGGCATCGGCGAGTTCCTGTGCATAATTACGCTAAAATAAAGACTACGTTTCAAATGATGGGGATTGCTGCCATGATTGCTCCCAGCGCTTACGGAGATTTCATAGCATCGTGGTTGTTGTTTGTTAGCTGTGGTATTAGCCTGTACACGGGGGGAATGTATTTTTCTCAAGTTTTTAGGCGATTTTAAAGAAAAGGGTTAACGGAGGGGTTTATTATTTTTCCATTCCTGAAGTTGAGAGTATAGGGTTTTTGTTTTTTTGGGGTTATATTCAAAACCTGGAAACTCTGCTTTGATAAGGTCGGTATACTTTTCTAGTTCTACCTTTGACTGGTGGTATCTGTCGGCTATTTTACTGAACCGTTCAAAGTTTTCAGAAGAAAAGCGAATATTTTCAAAAGAATCTTTAAAAATCTTTTTTTGCTTTTCTAAAGATTCTTCGCATTTTTTTTTGTACTGATCTAATAGATGGACTAATTTTTCTTTTTCTTTCTCTGTTTTAGTCTTAATTTCTTGTATTTTATGAATTTCTGTTGAATTTTTTGATTGTTCTTTTTCTAATTGAGTTTCTAGTTTTTCAGTGTAATCAGTACATACTTCTTGTTTTTCTAAAATATGTGAGAAAAGATCGCCTATTTCTTCCAACTCTATTTTTAGCCCTTGAATTTCTTTTTCTAAAAGCAGCTGCTGTTTATTTTTTAAATTAATAAAATTTTCTAGTTTTTGAATCATGGTATCAAGTTCGCTAATAAGAGAGTCGTCAGAAGTTGTATAAGATTTTTTTTGCTGTGGTTCAGCTTTTAGCGATTCAAATCCTGCAAACACGACAGCCATCAAAGATAGAAAAATTTTAATTATCATTAGTGTGTTCCTTTAATTTTGAGATTGCCCTACAGTGTCTGAACATTGATTTTCTAATTTGTTTAGAGCTTCTTTTAGAATTTTTATTTTAGTTGCGCAAGCATTTGGGGCAGTTTGGGAGGGGGAATTACTTTCGTTAGAAGATTTATTCAAGCGGGATTTAAGAGCTTCCAGACGATTTTTCGTCTCTGCATTTTTTGTTTTTAACTGCGAGTCTATACTTGAAATTTCTGAACTAACCGGATTATCTGAAAGTTTTTTTAATTGATCTAGCCCACCGGATTGTTTGTTTAGTAAGTCTTTAAATGAATTATTTGATTCTTGAAACGCGGTATGCAATTCAGTAACCGTAGGAGATAGGGAAGCACTCGTAATGGCACTTAATTTTCTAATGCCCGCAGTTACAGCTTTTTTCATATTCTGGTACTTAATCTTTTTTTTCGAAAGTTGCTCCTCTAATTGTTGGATTTTATTCAATCCTGATTCGAGCTTTGTATTTAAATCTAATTCTTTTTGCTGTAAATTTTTAATAGTGGTGCTATTTTCTTCTATGGAATCTTGTAGATTTTTAATTTTTAAGCTATTTGCTTCTAATTGTTTTTTAAGATTGATAGCTTCTAATTCACTTTGTTCTTCAAGAACTTGCGTTGAAAGTTTAAGCTCTTTTAACTCTTCTTCAGTTGAAATTTTTTGTTCTGTTGCTTCGGAAAGAGCGTTCAGTGCATCCTTCAATTGTTCGCACGTAACATCTATAGTTTTATATAAACCTTTTGATTGGGCTAAGATATTTTCTTTTTCTTTCTGTAACGTATCTATTTGCTGAATATATATTGATTCATTGTTATGCGCTTCCCTTAATTGAATATCAAGTTCGTTTTTAATTTGTTTTATTTTTTCTACCTCAAATTCTAGGGCAGTACGCTCTTCCTCAACTAATTTTATCGCGTGCTCTAAATTCTCTTCTTCATCTTTTGCAAACAACGTGTTTACTGGAAATGCCAACAAAAGCAGGATAAGATATTTTATATTTTTCATAACTGACTATATGTTTCAATTTATACAAGTAATTATATTTTGAAAATAATAAAAAAATACTAATTTTAATTTTTAGTTTAAACAATAGCATACTCCCCCTCACTTTTTTGAAGGGGCTTTAAAAGATCCGAAAGAGAGGCTATTTTATTAAAAATAAACAACAATGTTTAATGCAAATGAACCTCTCATCCTTAATAAATAAGATAACAAAACTATTAGCTTTTCACAATTCCCGCGCAGAGACTTTTAAAACCTTCGTACTTATCGATCAGCGAAAGGTTCAGCATCCTGCGATGATCCACAAGATGCACTCTCCACCTTCAATAAAATCCAAGCTTGAACGCATCAGGAGTTTTTTTAAAAGGACAAGGAATTGATTCTGGACTCTTCTCAAAAGCCTTAATATCAAGCATTTGGGAGCAAATTCCTAAAATACATTTAATGCTCGATGGCACCAATTAGAAGTTTGGAACGCAGAATATCAATTGCCTCGTACTAGCTGTTAAAGTTGGAAATATTACATTTCCTTTGTTTTAGAGCATGCTTGATCACCAGGAAAATTCGCACACCCTAGCACGCATCAGTTTATTAAACCAATTTAAGGAAATCTTTTGGGGCGATAAAATTCTCTCCTTTTCAGCTGATCGCGAATTTGTGGGCAAAGATTGGATCACTTATTTGTGTGACCATAAGATCCCTTTTTTTATCCGTATAAAAGATAATCCATTGGCCAACTT
>NZ_BAUP01000075.1:0-13568 GCF_000648275.1 Holospora elegans E1
TGCGCGGTTGATAGTTTTAATGCGGATGCCATTCTATTTAAGCTGTTTGTTATACACCTAAGATAAACTTCTCCTTTTCTTAAAAGGCAATCATTATACGCTTATTTAGCAATGGGAATTGGTGTAAGATTAAGCCTATGGAGTTAGCTAAATGATAGGGGACGAAGAAGTCTAATGAATAAATTTTTCGGTTTTTTGTCGAAAAAATTGCTGTCATCACGAGATAAAACATGATATGATAAAAATCAAGAATTTTATTTTTTAGAAGAGATGACGCAATTGCACAGAATGCACGATATATCAGAAAAATCTTAGAAAATTCTGGAGCCTTATCTGTTGGGGAGGAAAAGCGAAGGACAATCGTGAATTTGTAAACGCTGTTTTTTGGATTTTAAGAACGGGGTCCCCTTGGCGAGATTTTCTCCCTGATTATGGAGATTGGAAAAATAAGGACAGAAGATTTTGCAGATGGCGAGATAAAGAAATTTGGGAAAATCTTTTGGAAAAACTGATTGTCGATCCAGACTATGAGTGGTTGATGGTAGATGTCAGTCATACAAAAGTGCATATTCATGCAGTAGCGGCTAAGGGAGGAAACCAGGACATGGGCCGCATAAAAGAGTTCTTAACACGAAGCTATAATTTGGCTGTTGCTGCGCATGGCATGTCGGTCAGAATATTATAACATCAGGTGCCGTTACTGATTGCAAACAAGCTAGCCAGAGTGTTGAAGAAATGGGTGCTCAAAATACTTCTTGCAAGTAAAGGATATTATACCAATCAAATGTTGACAAGGCAAGAAAAAACAAAATAAATCTTGTTATTCTTCCAAAAAAAACAAAAGAAACAAAGGGAACACGAAAAGATATTTACAAACTTAGACATCTTGTAGAGAACGCATTTCTTCACCTGAAACGCTGAAGAGGAATTGCTTGCGATACGAAAAAAATACTTCTTCATTTATTATTTCTGTTCAAATTAGACGCCTTTTACTTTGGGTGAACCTCTCGTGGCAACACTATCTAGAAGTTCTGATTTTAAAAACAATATCCTGTGGGAAATCTTTAAAATTTTATTGATAATTTTTCTGTTGGGGAGGTAAAAGACAGGATTAGAGAACTTTTTAAAAAAGAATCAGTAAGCTTAATTGTGAGGCATTGTTTGCTTGTTACTAAATCCAAAAAAGTTTTATTAAAGACAAAAAACAATAACAGAAAAAAGCGATATATTTTTTCTTGAACTTTTTTAAAGTATATGAATAGCTAATATTTACTTACATTATCATAAAAAAAATTTTTAAATTTAAAAATCAGACAAAGCGTACCTTCTAGGGGATTTGAACCCCTGTTTCCACCGTGAGAGGGTGATGTCCTAACCACTAGACGAAGAAAGCATAGTAAGATTCTAGCACATTTTTTCATAAAAGCAATTCCGCGATGCTCTCTATAAGATTCAAAACGCTTTTTTTTAAGAAGTTCAGATTTTTTGTGTCTGGAATATTCTGTACTATGCTTAATAAGCAAGAAAATTTAAAAATCTAAACGGTTTATTAGTATTGTTATCTGTTATATACCTTATCTAGTGTATAGTAACTTAGCTTGAAAATGGGGCAGAGTGGTACTATTTTTAACAAAAAAATGACAAGGAAACAAAGCAGCTTCGATCTAAGGGGGCGAGTAATAGAATATATTGAACTTGGTAGCGATCAAAAAACGACATCCAAAATATTTAAAGTTAGTAAAAGCAGCGTAAGTAGGGGGTAAGATACAAAAAAGAAGGGATAATTAGGTCTACCCCACGGTTGGGAATAAGGTTCTATAACGGGCCTTACACAAGAATGTGCTTACAAAAAAACAGTCAGAGCGCCTTTGTATTCATACTTCACAAGGGGACTCAGGTGGATCAAAGATAAACTCTTATTCTTTGATTTCAGCGATCTTTTAAACTACCTGAAAAAAAGTGAGGGGGAGTATGATATTGTCCACCTCTTCATATTAGCCCAGAATTTCTCTATTGGATTCAAATCAAGAGAGTAAGGAAGTAAAAAAATTATACTGCATTTTACAGATTCTATTAATTTTTTACTTCTCTTGAATTTATGAAAATAGGCATTATCCATAATAACACCTTGACTAGGCTTTCTGTATTCATGATTTAGCTATCTTTCTTAATAGGCTCATGGAATGGGATATCATACTCATGTTTTCAGAAGTCGCTAGGGCAATTTCATAATCTTTAGATACCCTTCGAAAATGATTTAGCTATCCTATGTTCTTTCGACGATCTAACGCTTTGGAAGTATGGCCCATCCTTATCCTTGAGATATACGCTCTGAGACTGCTATAGTTTTATTCAATAGAGTTCTCACAAACTCCCTTTAATGTAGGATAATTTTTGCACCGCTTCCTTAAAAACTCTGTACCCAGCACCTGTGTCATTGGCCTTATGAACCGTGATATGGAGCAGATTGCCTTGCCTATCAACAACACTATGCCGTTTACGTATCTTTTTTTCCCCCCTCTATACCTATTTTTTCGGAGGCTCCTGTGAGTTTAACACTTGTTTTAACACTTTGTGAATGATGCTTATAGCTGGGATTCTTACTCCTTTCATACTTAATTCGGCTTGTCTTAACAAGTTCATGCATCACTTTTTCCCATACACTCTTAATCCTACAAGGTCTATAAAACGAATGTACCGTCCATTGACAACCGCTCTTGATTATATAACATACTGCATTGCCCCTCTTTTTTGTTGTATTTGCTTCTATTGTCATGCTTAGATAATTCTTCTTCTACACCTCCAAGCCTTTTATATCATACTTTTTTATTCATGAAGACAGGTTCTTAAAACCCATTTCTATTATCCAAAAATAGATTGCTCATAACACTAATTTTGGATTGATCTTATAAAAGCTATTTGCAATCTTTTTCTCGGAAGCCTTGATTTAGGACTTTTTTGTGTAATTTTAGAATTTTCTTTGAAATGTGCGCTCTAGAAATATTCAAACAATCCTTGTATGATAAAGCACGGTACCATTGCTTTATCGTCTTATGCACATTAATAAAAATTTTATTCGTAATTTTGCCATCATTGCCCATATTGATCACGGAAAGTCTACACTGGCAGACGCACTAATGCGGATTTGCGGTGCTTTAGAGCAACGTCATGAAAAAGAGCAATTTTTAGACAATATGGATATAGAAAGAGAGCGAGGCATTACCATAAAAGCTCAAACTGTTCGGTTAAAATTTAAAGCGCAAGACGGGAACGTATATCAACTTAACCTGATGGACACGCCAGGGCATGTAGATTTTTCTTATGAAGTTAGCCGTTCTTTGGCAGCATGTGAAGGGTCTTTATTGGTGGTTGACGCTAGCCAGGGGGTTGAAGCACAAACCCTAGCCAATGTTTATAAAGCGATAGAAAATAATCATACGCTGATTCCCGTTCTTAATAAAATGGACTTGCCATCTGCGGATCCTGAAAACATTAAAATTCAGATTCAGCATCTTATTGGTATTCCTGCAGAAGATGCTATTGAAGTTTCTGCTAAAAAAGGTATAGGAATTGAGGCTGTTTTACAAGCGATAGTGGATCGATTACCTTGTCCTCAAGGGGATGAAACCGCTTGCTTAAAGGCTCTGCTGGTAGATAGTTGGTATGATGCCTATTTGGGAGTCATTTTGTTGGTTCGAATAATTGACGGAATAATTACTCCCAAAAAGAAAATTCGCATGATGGCTGCAAACGCCGTATACACAGTAGAGCAAATCGGTGTATTTACCCCCTATCCCAATCCCGTAGAACACTTGGCGTGCGGAGAGGTAGGGTACATCATTGCTAATGTTAAGGCCGTAGGAGATTGTCATATTGGAGATACAATTACAGAAGAAAACAGGCCTGCCGAAGAAGCGCTTCCTGGATTTAAATCTTGTACCCCTGTAGTGTTTTGCAGCTTGTTTCCTGTGGAAGCTGGGGACTTTGATAAACTAAAGGAAAGTTTAGCTAAGCTTCACCTAAATGACGCAAGTTTTTCCTATGAAATGGATAGCTCTAATGCTCTAGGGTTTGGTTTTCGGTTAGGATTATTAGGGTTATTGCATTTAGAAGTTGTTCAAGAACGATTAGAGCGGGAATTTGATCTAGATCTTATTATTACAGCTCCAAGTGTTATATACAAAATTCAGTTGCAAAACGGCACTTGGATTGATCTTCATAATCCGTCTGACATGCCTTCACCCAACGAGATAAAATCAATGATGGAACCTTGGATCAAAGCAACGCTTTTTGTTCCAGATGCTTATGTAGGGTCGATTCTTACCCTATTGGTAGAAAGAAGAGGAATTCGTGAAAGTCTGGAATATGTTACTCCCACCCGGGCGCTGATGGTCTATAGAATGCCCTTAAATGAAGTGGCTTTTGATTTTTATGATACTTTAAAAAGTTTAAGTCGTGGCCATGCTAGCTTTGATTATGAAATGAACGGGTATGAAGAAGGAGAGCTCGTATTGTTGTCCATTGCACTTAATGGAGACCCCATTCATGCTTTGTCTTTTGTAGTCCCTAAAGTTAGAGCATATGACAAGGGAAGAGCGATTTGCGAAAAACTAAAAGAAATTTTGCCACGGCAGCTTTTTCCTATTGCAATTCAAGCAACAGTGGGGGGAAAAATTTTGGCCAGAGAAACCGTCTCTGCATTGCGAAAAAATGTAACTGCTAAATGTTACGGTGGTGATATTACGCGAAAACGCAAATTACTTGAAAAGCAGAAAGAAGGAAAAAAGCGTATGCGACAATTTGGAAATATAGAAATTCCTCAAAAAGCGTTTATTGAGGTGCTAAAAATAGGAAAGTAAAATCAGCGTACGAGGCGTGTCAGGGGGAAGTAATTTTTTTTAACGTAGCAGAAGGTGAATCACGCATACTCACAATGTTCTTTTCAAGTAAAGAAAGACGCAAAGAGCAAAGTCAAGTAGCTTTTGGGCTTCATTTCTTTGAAATGTTAACGAGGTTAAGTAGGTATTGGCAGGAGATGTTGTTTTTTTTCTACAAAAAAAGTTTTTTGCACTAAAAAATTAAATACAACCTTCTTTAAAAATTTTGTGTTCTCTATAAAAGAGACTATTTATTTTGAAAATTTTCGGATCTATTTATTTTTCGTAAATTTCATCTTTAATTTACTCATTAAGAAAAATTATTTCTATGGGAATAAGTAAATAATGTTAAGGGAAAAAATTAATGCTAGAAAGAGTTAAATTAGAAAGAGTTAAATAAATTGATAAATAAAATAAATAAGAAAAGAACGTACCAGTTAAAGAGATTAAATGTTTTACCCCCCCCAACACTGTATGGAAAAAAATAATATTTTTCATACACTTTTATGGGCTTTATATTACAATAACTTTATTATTATTTGTGTTAGTCGGTTTTTAATAAAAAAATATTTTTTCTATCTTGATTTTTTATTAGAAAAACAAGATAATAAATAATAGAAGAAAAATAGGATTTTTGGGATCAAAAAAACATGATGATTAAGCGTATAATTTTTTTTATGGCCATAGCGTATGCCGAAATGTCTTGTGGGCAAAAAGAATACAAATCAGAAGAGCCTCCTTTGATGCTGTCAAAAATTCAAGATGAGTTTGCCCGTCTAGTTGAAAAATTTCTTCCTTCTGTTGTGAATATTGAGGTTGCTTGGGATGAAGTAGCTCATGATTCCTTTGGGGACAATGATTTTTTACAAGATTTTCTTGAAGGATTTTTGTTTCGAGATAAAGATTCTTCAGGAAAAAAGCGAGGATTTAGAGGGGGGGGACCGAAAATTCCTCAAAAACAGCGTGTTGCTTCTCAAGGTTCTGGGTTCATAATAGGGTCCAAGCCTTCAAAAGAAGGAAAACAAAAAACTATTTACGTTGTGACGAACAAGCATGTTATTGAAGGGGCTTTGAAGCGAAACAGCAGTTCTGTATGTCGTCCCGGATCAAAAGTTAAAGTACGCCTTCAGTCTGGCATCAGTTACGAAGCTGAAATTTTAGGCAGTGATTTAATGTGCGATATTGCTGTCTTGGCGTTTAAGTCTGAAGAATCTCATCCCGAGCTAACCTGGGGGGATTCTGGAGCAGTAAAGCAAGGGCATTTTGCACTAGCTGCAGGGAATCCTTTTGGCCTGGGAGGAACAGTAACCGTTGGGCGTATTTCTTACAAAAATAGGGAATTTGGATCAGATAACGGAGACAATACAGAAGGGCCGGATCTCTTTCTTCAAAGTGATGCTGCAATGAACAAAGGAAATTCTGGTGGGCCTTTGCTAAATATCTATGGAGAGGTAATCGGTGTTAATACCGCCATCTTTAGTCCCACAGGAACTTATGCGGGTATTTCCTTTTCTGTTCCCTCAGCGCGAGCAAAGATCGTGGTAGATCAAATCATTGAAAAAGGTTTTGTGCACCGCGGAATCATTGGAGTATTTTTACACCCTAAAGAAGTGTATGGAACCGAGCATATGAAAAAAGGTATGCGGGGAGTTCTAATTAAAGAAGTTGCTCCAGGTTCTTCTGCAGATAAAAAGGGAGTTCGAGCGGGAGACGTAATTCTGTCTGTCAACGATACTCCAGTAAAGCATTGGATCCAAGTTCGTTCTATCATCGGATTTATTAAGCCCGGACAGTCTGTAAAACTAACGATATTGAGAGGAAAAAATCAGCTGAATATAGATGTTCCAGTGGAGTCTTTTTCGTCTGACACCTTGCAAAAAACCAATCAATTTATGGGAGTATCTTTTGGGACGAATTCAGGAAAAGTGGTAATCCAACAAATTGAAGAAGACTCTTTATGGAGAAGCACCTTAATTGAAGAAGATGAAATTCTTCGTTTAGGAGATCAAGATGTAAAGGATCCTAAAGTTTTTGTAAGCCAACTTAATCAATTACAAGAAAAGGGGATTAAACGAATTATTTTAACTTTAAAAAGAAAGGGAAAAGAAATATCTCTTGTTCTTCCATTAGATCATGGAGGAGAGTATGAATCTTCGTGATTCTTGTGTTCAGGAGGATCTGACTTCAAAAAAGAAGAAACCTTTTTCTTCTCGTTCCGTTGCAAGAGCACTTGCCATACAGGGGGTGTTTATGATCGATGGCCCTTGTGTTAATGGGTTGCAAAGATTTTTGCGTCCTATTATTGAATGTGGAGCTCACGCTTTGTTTCGTGACGATGGTGATGATACGTTTTATCCTTTTGATACAGTTTTTGCACAAAATATTATTTTTGGAGTTCAGACTCACAAAGATTTATTGCAAGAAATAATTGAAACAGGATTGTCTAAATTTCGGACCGTACTGTATCTGGAAGAAGTTACAAAAAGTATTTTGCTGTGTGGCGCATGGGAGCTAAAGTACGCTACAGAAAATCCTGTATCCGTAATTCTGTACGAGTATGTTCAGTGGGCAAAACATTTTCTTCCAGAAGGAGGGTCAGGATTTGTACATGGCGTTTTAGATAAGATTCGTCCCGTACTGCGTGGATGAAAAGTAAAATTTTAGTGTGAGTGTAGGTTAGATCTAAGTTTGAAGGGGGCGGATGGAATTTTTTACTGATAAGGAGATAAGAGTGATGGCGTAATAAAGGGGGGCCTCTTGATTTTAACTGTCAGAGCGCCTTAGAATAGTCAGGACTTATTTAAATTTTTAGCATCGTGAATAATTACACCCCCTTTTTAAAAAATCCTTTGGTGTGGACCGCGTGTATCACGCCTTTTAAGGATCACAGTTTGAATATTGATTACGAAGCCTTAGAGCGAAATCTACGTAAACAAGCAGCATGTGAAAACGGTATTATCTTGTTTGGAAGCACGGGGGAAGGCCTTTCTCTGTCTATAGAAGAAAAGAAAAATATTTTAAATTTTGTAAGGCGACTAAGTTTGGATGTTCCCATACTTTCCGCAGTTCCTACGTATAGCCTAGAGAGTGCTATGGATTGGATTAAACAGTGTCAGGACTATGAACTTCAAGGGTATTTAATTAGTACGCCTTTATATACTTGTCCTGGGGCAGAAGGGCAGACTCAGTGGTTTCAAGCATTACTGACCATTGCTCAACGTCCTGTTATGCTGTACAACGTTCCGCGGCGCACCGGGGTTAAGCTTTCTGCTGAAGCTTTATCTGTTCTTAAAGATTATCCATTTTTGGTAAGTTTAAAAGATTCCAGCGGATGCCTTTCCACAGCCTTTGAGTACATAAAGACTGCTCCAAGAATTGATTTGTTGTGTGGAGACGATCATTTGATGCCGGCCTATAGTACATTAGGATCCAAAGGGTTAGTGTCAGTTTTATCTAATGTTTGGCCAAATTTTGTAAAGTATTATGTTCAAGAAAGCTTAGAAGGAAAATGGAAGAAATCTTTTTTCTGGAATGCTCAACACGCGCTTTCTTCAGCTTCTAACCCTGTTCCTGTGAAAGCATTGATGCGTCTTTTGAATTTGATTTCTTCAGATATGGTGCGCTTACCTTTGTCAAAGAATGATATACCAGATCTGCAATCTTTACGTGTTTTACAACAAAGCGCTTTAGAAGAAATGGAATCTTGTGGATTGTCTGAGGTTTAATATTTAGGTAGAAAATAAGTCTATAAATTTTTAAAAAGTTTTGTTATAATGCACCTTGAAGCGCTCGTAGCTCAGCTGGATAGAGCACAGGATTCCTAATCCTGTTGTCGTGGGTTCAAATCCCGCCGAGCGTACTGTTCTATAGAAAGTTATAGAAAGTTTTTTCTTTGGAAATCTGTGATAGACCGGTCTAAAAAAAGAAAGTTTAGGACGGTGGGGTAAAGGTAATAATTTGAAAAAATTGAGTTAATTTTTTGTTAAATTGAAACAAATAAAATAAAAGGATAGATTTTAGGGGATATTTAATTTCAGCGGTTTAGACTATAGAAGTCGTTGGCAAAGATTTTTTTTAAGAGGCATTGTATAAGATAAGCATCACGACCTTTTATGAACTACGATTTTACCGACGATCTTTATCCTGCTTTGATAGAGTGTCGATAAAATTTTATGCAGGCGTTTTATGTTTCTATTTTTTACCAAACATATAGGTCAGTGTCACTAAAAACAAGTTGGCGTTGGTCTTTGACGATGGAGTTCCCAGATGGTACAAATTTTTTGGAACTATTGAAGAAAATTCGCTCCAGTTTTTTTTGCTTAGCCATTGGCGCTGGTATTCTAATCCTAATGAAACGCGTTGATTTAAAGCGTACCGCGCCCCACATGCCAGCATAGATCCTGGAACGGTTTTAGATAAGTTACCATAAGATTTTTCCAGAGGATTAAGATAAGAAAAATTTTGTTTTTGTAGTACAAGTCCAGGACCTACAAAAAGTTGCAAGCTCTGACCAATTACGTATCCGAACTCAAAGATAAATTCTGTAAACCATTTGTTCTTCAGACAAAAAACAACTTCTGTTTGACCTTCTTTTTCAAGAATATTGTAAACGTCTCCATTAGTGCTTACAGCACTAGACTTATACTTTATTTTGGAATAATCGTTATTAATTCCAAAAACACAGCGAAATCCCATTGTGTAAGAATTAAACTTTTTTTGCATTAACAAAGCTAAATTCCAAGAAAACCCACTATGATTTTTCGTTTCTCCATTTTGGCCAAAATCTATCCACATATTTTCAGCGCCTTCCGTTTGGGAGGTCGATACCTTGGCTCTAAGACTTGGGTGGGGGGGGTGCACCATCTGTTTGCGTGTTAAGGCAGCCGTGTTTCCAGTTGCGTGGGGGGGGGTGCACCATCTGTTTGCGTGTTAAGGCAGCCGTGTTTCCAGTTGCGTGGGCACCATCTGTTTGCGTTAAGGCAGCCGTATTCCCAGTTGCCTGGGCATCTGGATCAAGTGTTATGACTAAATGATCATTTAGTTTGTCTGTAGCAAATGCGGTTGTGGGATTTGAAGGGTAAGGGTCTGCCCCTATCCCCAAACTTCCTGCGTAGACGCCGGAACCATCAATAAAATCGAGGCCAGAAAGTTTGAACGGATCAAAATCAGGGTTAACAATATTGTCCTCTCGGTATGAAACTTTATCGACCCAATCACCACTAGCACTGCCAAAGTGAATATGGTATTTAGTTGAGTGAGGCGTTGGCGTTGGTCCAATGCCATTCATTTTGGATGAAGCAAGGGTTCCTGTTCCTTGGGATTGCGTAGAAAGGTTTGCGCCACCGATTCCCACAGAAATACCAATTCCTGATGAAAAATTCTCTTTTAACGCATTTACTTCGTGCGTTAAAGAAAGAAAAGTTAAGAAAAAAATTATTTGTTTTGAACGATATACCATTTGAAAAAAGTCTAAGTTATCAACGAAGCAATTGAACCATGGTTAATATCAAAATGATGTTAACATCTAAAAATTTAATAAAAATCTTATGTGCAATAATAAATGAATAAAGCAAGCAAAAATCAAAAAAACTTAATGACATAAGTGTAACGGAAAACCAGCACAAAGGGGGGGATTCATTAAGCAAGCAATGCATCATGTTTTTATCCTCAGCTTTCTTATAGTACGCTTAATCTTTTTCTTTTTGTTTTGTTATGCTAGGATAAAAAAAGATAACTGTAAGAGATTTTGTTTATGGCTCGTCTTGAAAAGCCTTCCTGGCTTCGGGTTAAAGTGAAATTAACACCTGAATATTTGGAAACTCAAGAACAGGTTCGACGCCTTGGGCTTTCTACCGTGTGTGAAGAAGCAGCATGCCCAAATATTTCAGAATGTTGGAGCAAGAAGCACGTAACAGTGATGATCCTTGGAGAAATTTGCACCAGAGCATGCAGATTTTGTAATGTCAAGACTGGAACCCCCACTAAGGTTAATACAAAAGAACCTGAAGAGGTTGCAGAGCTTGTTCATAAGTTTCAAGCACGCCATGTTGTTATTACTTCTGTAGATAGGGACGATCTTCCTGATGGGGGGGCGCAACAATTTGCCGATGTTATTCGTGCTGTTCGAAGCGTTAGCCCCAATACGACTATTGAAGTGTTGACTCCAGATTTTTTGGGAAAGGTTGGTGCGTTAGAGCGCGTTGTAGAGGCAGAACCAGATGTTTATAACCATAATGTAGAAACTGTTCCTCGTTTATACGCTCAAGTGCGTCCCCAAGCGCGGTATTTTAATTCATTGTTTTTGTTGAAGCGTGTAAAATTTTTAAATCCAAAGATATTTACAAAGTCGGGATTAATGTTGGGGCTTGGGGAAGATCGAAAAGAAATTAGTCAAGTGATGAACGATTTGCGGGAAGCGGAAGTAGATTTTTTAACCATTGGACAGTATCTTCAGCCTAGCCCACACCATCATCCGGTTTTACGCTATGTTCCAGAAGATGAATATTTACGCCTAGAAAAACGTGCATACCAGAAGGGATTCTTGATGGTGAGCGCTTCTGCATTTACACGCTCTTCTTACCATGCAGAATATTTATTTAATCAGCTAAAAGCTAAAAAATTAGCATCTTCTTCATAGAAAACCACATCTTTACGAGAATAGTTCTGATGCGCACATCAAGGGATGAGGAAAGGATAAAAAAACTCTTCCCTTTTTTGGTCATACAAAAGGGAAGGCGTTGCTTAAATAAGTAATATTTTTATGAACAGCATTTTCCTTGGTTACAGCACCCAAAAGTCTGTTTTTTTAAGAGAAAAGAGTACAACGTTTGAACTCCAAATCCTGATCCCCCTTTAGGACACAACAGGTGATCTGCAGTTAAATGATCTACACTTGCAATATCTAGATGGATCCACTTTTGTTCTGGTTTAATAAATCGTTTCAAAAATTGAGCTCCAATCGAACTTCCAGCACCATATCCAGGACTGGCTATATTTTTCATGTCGGCGCAATCACTATCTAAAGCACGATCAAAGGCTGAGTCTAAAGGAAGATGCCAAAATTTTTCTCCTTCCTCTTTCCCACAGGTTCTAATGGCTTCAATAGTTTTTTCACAAGTTCCAAATATTCCTGCGTATTCCGGCCCAAGGGCAACCCTCACGGCTCCAGTCAACGTGGCGACATCAATAATAAGATGCGGATTAAATTTTTCTTGGGCATACCACAGTGCGTCTGCTAAAATCAAACGTCCCTCTGCATCTGTGTTTAAAACTTCAATGGTCTGACCTGATAAGGAACGCACGATGTCTCCAGGGCGTTGCGCAGTGCCTGAAATAGCATTCTCTACCAGAGGAATTACCACAGAAAGATTTAATGGAAGCTTATCTATTGCTGCTGCTCGAATAACGCCCGCAACTACTGCTGCTCCTGACATATCCATTTTCATACTTTCCATTCCCGAGGAAGGTTTAAGGGAAACCCCCCCTGTATCGAACGTTACTCCTTTTCCAACAAGCGTTACCCAAGGTGCATCACAGGAAGCTGCCCCATGCCATTGAAGAACTGCAAGACGTGCTTCGTGAATGCTTCCTTGAGCTACTCCTAGTAACGCTCCAAAGCCCAAAGACTCTAAAGAAGCCTTCTCGATTATTTCAACGCGAATTCCAAATTCAGAAAACTCAGTAAGATCTTGAGAAAATTTTTGAGGAGTCAATATATTGGCAGGCTCATTGCATCGTTGTCTTGTCCAATGAATACTTTCAATGCTTGTGCGATACCGTTCTATCTGTTGCGTTAAAGAGGGGGCGCCCTTAATGGACTCATTGTAAATAACGTAAAGATCTTTACAAAAAAGCTTAGGCAAAGGATTGGATTTTGTTCGATACCCATCAAACCTCCATCCTTTAAGCATTAATCCGTAAAGCAGCTCTTCGGGAAAAGAAGACCAAGGTAAAATTTGCAAAGCACTGTAAGATAAGGATTGGCATAAATTCCACAGTGCACCTCCTTGACAGCGGATCTCATACACAGATTCGAAGGTGCCCACATCTAAGAATATGATTCGTTGTCCTGATTCAACACAAATATCAACGTATTTTCCTTTTCCAAGTTTAAGCATAGAAAGCGCTTGCTTTACCGTATCTGACTGGGGAATAAGAGATTTTTCTCCAAGAATTTCTCCGTCACAGACTGCTAAAACAAGGGGAATATTTTTCTGGATGTCGGCTGTAATATGAACGTGCATGTTGATAATATCACTAATTTTGCTCTTTTTAATTATGGTATAATATGTCTTGGAAATCAATGCGGAACTGATAAAAGTGCTGAAAGTTATAGAAACAAATGTTTTAATTTTACTTTTGTAAAAACAGAGCTTTAGAAAAAAATATAAAATCAGAAATAAAAGCAATATCGGCTTATAAGTGCAAAGGGTGAACCTTCAATGAAAAAAGAAAGAGCAGTAAGAAATTGATTTAAAGCTGATGCTTTTTCAAAAGGATGGGTAATGAAAGAAAGCGAAAAGAAGGAATAGGGATGATGTGTCAAAAGCACAGGTAAAAAAAAAGTAAAACAGGAAGAAGAAAGAGGGGTAAAGAAAGGTATTGAGGGTATATTAAACCTCCAGAGCGAAAATTAGGATATTTTTTATGAAGATGAACAAAGGTTTTTTCTTTATGAATGTGGGGATAGGT
>NZ_BAUP01000074.1:0-7603 GCF_000648275.1 Holospora elegans E1
GGGACGAGCCATATCAATGCCGCTTTCATCAATATATACAAGACTTGGATATGCTATATATTTGATCTATTCTTGATACTGACTTTGACTTCGCTTTTCTTTCTTCCAAGTACGAAAAGTCTTTTTTAAGCTATGGCCTAATCAAATCCCCCCCCTAATTCTTGAGCAGCTTTTTTCAAGGTCATATCTTCGTTTTATTTGACGTAAGCTTCAAGCTTCTCTAAGTCACTCTTTTTTTCTGAGCCTTACGACTTTTAGGAAAATAACTGATTTCTTGTCTGTATTTTCTATACCATTTTCTATGTTACCTTCCTATCGCTGATACACTTATTTTAAATGGTTGCGATGCTTCAATATACCTGTTCCCCTCATCTAAATATTCTATTCCCCTTTTTCTTAAATCGTTGCAGTAGCTCTTTGTTATTTTCCTTTTATTTTAACAAAAAAATCACACCTAATTCAACCTAAATTACTACTATTCATAATTGATGTGAATTAATTAAAAAATGAATTTTCATTAATCTGAAAAAATGGCGTAAAGAGAGTGCTTTTTTTGAAATACTTCCTAAAAGGGGGGGGAGTTTTTTGAATTTAAGGAAGGTATTAAGTACTGATTTTTCGAATTAGCTTTCTTTTAGAAAACATTTTTGATAAATTTACAGCGTATAGGGAGTTTTATTAAAAATTTTATGGACTCTGCGGTATCATACTCCCCCTCACTTTTTTTCAGGTGGTTTAAAAGATCGCTGAAATCAAAGAATAAGAGTTTATCTTTGATCCACCTGAGTCCCCTTGTGTTCTTGTGTAAGGCTTGTTATAAAAGCGTATACAATAGCAACAGCGACAATGGTCATAAGTTTGGAAAGTCTTCCCAAATCTTTCATAGGGGGATTTTCAAGGTTAACCCCTTGCGTTTTCATAGTTCTGAACAGCCGTTCAATATCCCATCTTTGTTTGTTTAGTACCCGGTCTTTATCTTAAGCAAATGACAAGACGCATCTTTAATCTTTTTACCTACGGCCCCCCCTAGGATCATCCAGCATGTTATACAGATGGCGGCTTTCGTCCGTATTTAGGTGAGTAAAAAAATCCTTCAAAGGCTTTTTAGAAGTGCCGAAGTTGGCCAATGGATTATCTTTTATACGGATAAAAAAGGGATCGTGTAGTCACACAAATAAGTCACACAAATAAGTGATCCAATCTTTGCCCACAAATTCGCGATCAGCTGAAAAGGAGAGAATTTTATCGACCCCAAAGATTTCCTGAAATTGGTTTAATAAACTGATGCGTGCTTGGGGGGGCGAATTTTTCTGGTGATCAAGCATGCTCTAAAACAAAGGAAACGTAATCTTTCCAACTTTAACAGCTAGTACGAGGCAATTGATATTCTGCGTTCCAAACTTCCAATTGGTGCCATCGAGCATTAAATGCATTTTAGGAACTTGCTCCCAAATGCTTGATATCAAGGCTTTTGAGAAGAGTCCAGAATCAATTACTTGTCCTTTTAAAAAAACGCCTGACGCGTTTAAGCTTGGATTTTATTGAAGGTGGAGAGTGCATCTTGTGGATCAGCGCAGGATGCTGAACCTTTCGCTGATCGATAAGTACGAAGGTTCATTTGCATTAAACATTGTTGTTTATTTTTAATAAAATAGCCTCTCTTTCGGATCTTTTAAAGACCCTTCAAAAAAAGTGAGGGGGAGTATGGAGCTCATCATAAAAATATTTTTAATACATAAACGAGGTATAAAAAAGATACTAACCCATAGTTTTGGATTATACTGACCAGAATTTTAATAGGATCTCATCATTCGGCTCAGCCTTTGTGGTGAAAAAAATAAATATTTTAAAATAATACTCAACAAATTAACTTCACAATTAATAAAAAACCTAAGATTATAGAGTGCTACTAATTTTACTACTTTCTATTTAAATGAAATACAAAAAAAGAGAAGAAGTAAACTTTTCTTAGATCAGCCTATTAATTTAAACGATGTTCGTTTTCTTCTTCTACCTTATCTATGACAACTACTTCATTAAAACAGTCATTCTATTTTTGTTATTTTTTCTGTTTTAACGCTTAAAAAATTCTGTTTCTTTTGAATAAACATATTTTTCTTTCCTAAAAATTAGTTGTCTCGCATATACTCTACGTCGTATCCCAGTGAAAGCAATTTAGGATCATAATTACGAATCGGACACTCACTGATGTCTAATAAAGCAAGGATGGCGCTTGCTTCCAATTCTTCTCCATTTCTTTTCCCCCATCTAATCCCCCTATAAAAGCGTCTTCGAAAAATTTTTCTAATCTTGCGTAAGGGGATTGCATCGAAAAACGATCTTGGTAAGAAAGTGAAGCAGCGTGAAGCTGAACATATTTTTCATATCCCTTTCTCAGATTTTCTTTAAAAGTCTTACAAGAATTAAAATCCGTGAAACAATTTTCGTAAAGGAAATCTTCACCGTTTAAAATATTTAAGCAAAATTCTGTAATATCTTCCAAAAGTTGTTCTCTTTGTTCTATAGATGCTTGACGATATTCTAAAGAAAATTTTTTGTTGAGTTTTTGTGAAAAAATACAAGATTCCTCTTTATTTTCTATAGAAGAATTTTGAGCAACTTCCATATTCGTATCTTTTGCAAAAACATCGTACGTTAAAAAGCTAGTTAGCTCCTCTAGGACGAAATTCTCTTTTTCTTGCTCTAGGATAAGTGCTTCAAATTTCTTTTTCTGAACAGCATAAGAAAACTCTCTCATCAAAACTTTGTATAATTTTGGAAAATCACAAATAATGAAATTTATTCCATTAATCACACCAAAAGGCCAAAATCGTACATCTTCATAACTAAAATTTAAATAATTTATAAATTCTTGATCTACATCTTCACCAAATTCTGTTGTTAATTTCAGAAAAAACAACATCTCATCCGGTTCAAAATTTTCAAACACTATTCTGATTCGCGATGAAGGGTCTAAAAGATTTTTATAGAAAAAAGAAAATTTTTCTATTCTTTCAGATAATTCTTGATATTCACAAATTTCTAAAATACTTATTAGGTCTTTGTCTGCAATTCTAGTATTTTTTTTAATTATTTCTTTGATCTTATTACTATTGAATTCGTTGGTATCTAAACCAAGATCTAAAAAAATTTCATCGATTTTTTGCTCTTCTTTTCTTAAATCTTGCAATTGTTTGCGTTCAAGGGCTTTTATATTGTTTTTTAAATTCTTCATTTTAAATTTTTTTAAATCTTCTACATTTTTTTGATAATTTTTTAAATCGTAAATCTTCATCAAATACAACAAAAAATCCATTTTATCTTTTTTAAAATTTTTGTTAAAAAATTCCAAAGCGTTTTGCTTGTCGAATAAATTTCCCTCTGAGTTTAATGCATTAAAAAACTTTAAATACTCGCTAAATTTTTTGTATACCCCAAAATCATCTTTGACCTCATCTTTATCTATTTTTTGATCAATAAGATTTTTAAATTTTAAAAATGCTCCCCAATATTCACCACCTAGTACAAGTGGAAGCGTAAGCTTAATTTTTTCCTGTAAATTTTTAGACAAATTTTCAAAAGAAATTCCAGATAAATCCATATATTTCGCAAAAAAATTTAATCCATGGGGACCAGATACAATTTTTTCAAATATCTTTTCTTTTTCGTCCTCAGGAACGGCATTTACCGAACTTACGATAAAATTTAATAATTTATCAGAACAATAAAACAAAATATCGCCTTTATTCCCCACATCTTCTTCAGAAAAAGAAAAAAATTCTTGAGGAGAAAAATAGATTAATAATTTGTTTTTTTCAGGAAGAAACAACATATCAATTATCTTATGCGCAAAAATATCACGAAAATTTTTAAAATCTTTGTCAGCTAACGAATTATTTTTTGCTTTATACGCTTCATAACTATCTACGGCATTGTCTAACGCAGTTCCCAACGCCTTTCCCAACGCTCTTGGATTAAGCAAATACAAAACTTTAAAGACTCGGACAAACGCATCTGGAAGAGCGTTAGGAATTTCAGTATCAAAAATAGTAAAAACAAAATCTAAATTAGCTTTTGCATGATCAAAATTTTCATTCTGGGTATCGCTTAACAAAACAGCAAGAGCAAGGGAAAGCACATCTGGATTACTTTTTTCTAATGAATCGGAAAAAACAGAAGAAAAAAATTCTGAACAATAATTCAAATTAGCACCTAATTTTTTTTGATTTTTTTGCTCTTCCAATTCAGCATTAAAGATAGAGCTTTCCAAAGCCTCCAAAATCATAGCAAAGCATTGAGGGTGCGTTTCTATTTTTTCTAGATCTTCCAATTTTACCATCTTAGAAAAAATTTTTAATGCGTTGAAAGCATAAGTAAAATCAAAAAAAATTCGAAAATTTTCTTCTTCTTCCCTTGTTTCTTCTCCACTCAATAAAATAGATAAAGCTTGAACTAAAAAACTCTCCTCATATCTGCTTAAGTAATTTAGGGAAGAACAAATAAATTCATGATTAATAGGAACTTTATGATAAAAAGTTCGACCAAGAACAGATAACCCTTTACCAAAAATACTCAAAGAAACTTCACTAGGATTTTTAGCAATATATTCTGTTAAATAAGAAAAAGAGTCACTTAAAGCTTCTGGGTAAGCCTGACTAAAAGTTTTTAAGACGTAACCTAAAGCATTTTCGCTAACACTGGTTAAATGAAATAACACGTGAAATAATTTTAAAACATTAGTATTCCTTAACGTTTCTCTTAAATCAGTTTCAGCAAAACTGTTTCGATTTAAAATCTCTGGATTAAGAAAAAAATCATCACACTCCATTGCGGTGTTTACAACGGACTGATTAATAAACTCTACACCAATTTCTGAACTATAAAATAAATCATCGAAGCTTTTTTTAGCATCCGCTGCAGCGCCTGCACTGCACTGATCGCCAAATTCTTTTTCAGATTTTGGACTGCTTAAACAATCGTCAAGATTCTTCATGGCTTTTATAGAAACTTGATTGGCGCACCCTATTTCAGGATCTAAAACTTTTAATTTAATGACCAACGCGCGATCAAAAGCATCTATTTTAGCAGTCAAATCATTCAACTCTATCTTGTCATGAGGGGGAGATCCGTAAACAGCTTGAGTAGTATTTTTGGGAAAAAAACTTCCTAAAATAATTAAAAACGATATTAATAAAATTTTATTTTTCATAAATACAACTTTGACTTATTTGTATTTCTTAGCCCCCTAATTGTACGAAAAACATTATTTGATTGTCAAGAACGATGAGACTTTTAAAAGACTTCCTTTACCAACTCTAACACAAAACATCTTTAGTTAAAAGCTTCCAATTTTGAGTATTCTTTTAGATAATTTTTTTCGCCACCCCATCTAGATGTTCTTTTCTGTCTTCCTTCAGAGCGTTTATGTCCAGATGTATTGGGAGGAGAATTATTACGTATCCTTTTTCATTTGAAATTCTTTGTCCAGCATTTGTAATAGTTAATTGTTATTCTTGCTTCAAAAACCATTCCAAAGTTTTCTCTGACACTCACATAAAAAACAAATACAAAAGATTTTCACTCTTTTTATATTTTTTAAAAATAGTAAAAAATATATTCGGAATTAGTGCGATTTGAAACTCAATTAACTATTTACAACTGTATCAAGCGTCATCAGACTTTAAAATTTTGTGCCTATCCGTTAAGTTTTACAGAATATACCAAGTTCAAAAATTTTTTTAAAAAGTTAAAATTTTTCACGTCCTTCATACGAACGCACATACCTTAATTTTTATAACTTTACCTTCTATATCTTCTTTTAAAATTGCTTTTTGATATTTTTTTAGAGCAACCTTCCGTTTTTTCAGAAGCTAATAGTTCTTTTGCCGTAGAAGTCCAATGATCTCCAGGAAAATTATATTTTAAAAGAGTAAAAGTTTTGTAGGTAAGTCCAGGAAACCCTAAAACAATGTGGCATTCTATTAATCTATACAGCGCTTCAGGAATCAACACACTCTTTGGGTAATTTTTTACGAAAAAAGAAAGTCTCTGAAACGCCGAAATAAACTCTTTTCTCTTCATATAATCCCTTATGATAAGCATTTCTTGGCAAGCCAAATGTTCTTTAATAAAATCCATTTTTACTTCTGCGTCTCTTGCATAATCACTGTAAGGAAAACGTTGACAAATTTCCTGAAACCCTTGAAGCGCCAAAAGAGCATTCTCACTGTCTCGCTCTGGAGAAAGCATATCGGTATAATAACAAAGCGCCCTAAGATAGTGCGCATATTTTGCACTAGGAGACGCCGGATGCAACGATAAAAATGTTTCTAACGTTGCAATAGATTTAAAAAACTCCTGAGCTTTAAAAGAGCAATACGCAGACATAAGCTGCGAGTGAGGCGCCCAAGACGAATAAGGATATTGGCGTTCTATCTCATCAAAATTTACAGACGCCTCCTTGAAATCTTCTTTCTTCAGTTCACTCATAGCCTTTTTATACAATACGTTCAATGGTTTTTGCTGATAAATACGCTCAGAATCCCTACATCCAGAGCAAATCATTAAAAAAACCCAAAGACAAGACAGCGTTTTCCATCTTTTCGTAAATGTTAACAATCCGCTCATCTTTTTCCTCTATTTTTTATAAATCTACTATACATAAATATGTTATTTTCCGTAAGTAATAAAATAATAATTTCTAGGAATCATTCCCAAAATCTGCCATCCCATTTGTTCTAACAAATCAGAATCAATTTCCTGATCGAATAAAGAAATTTTTCGCTCTAGACCTTCTTTTTTCTTTTCTAAAAGCTTGACTTTTTCTCGTTGCTGAATAAGAACTGAGCGTTTTTCTTTCCACACTAAGCACCCCCGCCCGCCGTACATGCTAAAATAGGAAAAGTACATACTCATCCCAAAGAAAAAAAAACTTAACCCCCAGTGCGCTTGCATAACAAATACACCAATAAAACTTTTAATCCTTTTGGAATCTATTACATCAGAAATGAAAAAAAAATTCAAGCCTTCACCGCAAAAAGAAACGTTTATTTCCGTACTAACGCCAATTCCCATTGCTAAATAAGCATACACTGACTATTTTTAAGAAAAGGAGAAGTATATCATAGGTGTATAACAAATAGCTTAAATAAACGGCAGCCTCATCAAAATTGTGAGACCTTCAATCAAAGATAGCATGACGAATTTTCAAAGTTTTATTAACGTGAAGTGCTGCAAAAATAAGCAGTGTTCCCTCCAAAATTTCAAGTGATCGTATGTTTGCAAGGGGGGCGAAATCTTGTAAACAAATGGCGGTGAGGAGCGTTATTTTGTTCAATAGAAAAGGTTTTATCTTTTCCCTGAAAGAGGGGGGCTTGGAATAATTTTATTAAAATCTGCCCAATGATCTGCGCAATAAAATAAAATTTTCCATTTTTTTAATCGTTCAAAAAGTCGTTTGAATTTTGACTCAAGCGATCACCAAATTCCCAATCGATAAGCCGTTTTCCAGCACGATCATAGACTTTAAAAATCCAAGCTTTAAAAATCCAAATTTTTTGCTTCTTTTTTTTAAATATACCCAAATTCATCGACTTCCATGACC
>NZ_BAUP01000073.1:0-33083 GCF_000648275.1 Holospora elegans E1
TATGAAAACGCAAGGGGTTAACCTTGAAAATCCCCCTATGAAAGATTTGGGAAGACTTTCCAAACTTATGACCATTGTCGCTGTTGCTATTGTATACGCTTTTATAACAAGCCTTACACAAGAACACAAGGGGACTCAGGTGGATCAAAGATAAACTCTTATTCTTTGATTTCAGCGATCTTTTAAACTACCTGAAAAAAAGTGAGGGGGAAAAAAGATGACGCAATTACACAGAAGACATGACATGTCAGAGAAATCTTGGAAAATGCTGGAGCCTTATCTACCAGGAAAAAAATCGGAGTTAGGGGGGAAAAGCAAAGAACAATCGTTAAACAATTTATCTGCTACGATTTTAAATCGCTTAATCATTCCTATGATATTTTCATTGGAGCTCCTTTTGCTCGCGAGTTCTTGATTGTTTTGCTTATCCCCTGGTGTTAAAGGGGGTTTCTTGTTTTTGGTAATTCGGATTTGCGATGTATCTTTTGTATCCCTTGATATCTCTGTTATCACTTTGACTTCACTATGCATCATAATTTTAGACTCCTTAAACAGTCTAAACTCACGCCGTTTTCCATTAGAAAATGTCGTACATATCACTTATTTTGAGACCTTTAACTAAAGATAGCGTGATTAATTTTCAATGTTTTATTAACATGAAGTGCCGCAAAAATAAGCAGTGTTCTCTCTAGAATTTCAAGTGATCGCGTGTTTGCAAGGGGGGGTAAAATCTTGCAAACCAATGGCGGTGTTGAGCGTTATTTTGTTTAATAGAAAACGTTTTATCTTTTCCCTGAAAGAGGCGGAGGCTTGGAATAATTTTATTAAAACCTGCCCAATGATCTCTGCAATAAAATAATAATCGTTCAAAAAGTCGTTTGAATGCTTGACTATAGTGATCAGCAAATTCCCAATAGATGAACCGTTTTCCAGCACGATCCTAGGATTTAGAAATCCAAGCTTTAAAAATCCAAATATTTTTGCTTCTTTTTTTTAATAATGAAAAATTCATCGACTTCCTTGACAATAGCTTTGTCTTCTGGGGAGGGTTCAGTTTTGGCGCATAGCCTTGATTATAAGGTGTCTGCCTCTTCAAAACAGCGCTCGCGCTGACACCAAAAGCTGAGCAATTCGCTTCATTGAAAGACCGCTTGCGTATAAAACAAAGACTGAGCTTGTCTTTCTCGGGCACACCTCGTGAAATTTTTTCCACATTTTTTACATTTGTACCGCTTTCCCCCTCGAACAAAACCGCTTTTAAAGCAATCCGAACATTCACAAAATTTACATACAATCTTTTTTAGAGACTTTTAAAAGAGTTCCTTTACCAGTTCTAACAAAAAAGATCTTTAGTTAAAAGGTTCTTTTAAGCAGAAGGGAATATTTTTTTGATAGAAAAAAAATTAAATTTCATGAGTTTATTATATATTTTATATTTTTTTTAATAAAGTATTAATAAAAGTTTTTACACATCGTTTTTGTATAATATCGATTGATTTTTGGATTGTATTGGCGTATAAACAATTAGGTAGTTAGCGTATGTACTATTTTGTTTAAAATATTTAAAAAATCAGACTGGGAAGAACGATGGTTCTTTATGCGTCGTTGGATGGCTAATCCTAAACAACTTGGAGCACTTTTTCCAAGCTCCCGAGCTTTGGCAAGGGCTATGGCAAAATGCGCGTTAGAAAATTTAGATCCTCAAGAAAAAATTTTAGAGTTGGGTGCTGGAACTGGACGTTTTACTCAAGCTTTAATTGATGCAGGGATTCCTGAGCATAGGTTGATTTGCATTGAAATTGATCCTAATTTGGGGATGTATTTAAAAAAGAAGATTCCTAAAGCAAAAGTCGTTTTGGGAAATGCGTGTGCTCTGGAAGAGATTTTAAATGCAGAGCAGTTAAGTACAAATATCGGTGTTGTGATTTCTGGGTTGCCTATGCTTAATTTTCCAGCTTTGGTGCAGAAAGAAATTTTAAGAGGATGTTTTAAGGTATTAAAATCAAAAGGACAGTTTTTACAATTTACGTACAGTCCTTTTCCTTCTATTCGAAGTCAGTGTTTTTCATTGACTAAAACACGTAAATGCTGGGTTTTTAATAATTTTCCTCCGGCTGCTATTTGGTCTTATGTCTTGGAATGATGAAGAAGAGTTTTTAAGAGCTCATTTGGTGGGGGTTGTGCTAAATTTGAAGAGTAGTCCCGAGCGATACAAAAATTTTATGTGTCGTGCGTGTCAGCTTCCTTTTGGAATAACGCGATTAGAAGCAAAAGATGGAAAAAATCTTTCTGAAGATTTTAAAGATTTATTAGTGGATGAGAGGGTTTATGGACGGCATTATGGAGGAAAGTTTCCTAGCTCAGGGACTATTGGATGCTATTTAAGTCATCGTCTTGCTTGGAAGAAAATGGTTCAGCACGCCATACCATGGATGCTTGTTTTCGAAGACGATGTGAAGTTTTGCCCAAATCTCTTATCAAGAATCTTGTATGAGCTTTTGACTCGGTATAAGGATTCTATTGATATTTGTAATTTTTCACTACGAGGAGCGGGAATGCCGTTAAAAGTTGGAGAAGTTTTAACGCATCATTTGTGTGTATATGGTCGTGATGTCTATTGTGCAGGTGCTTATTTGTTAAATTTAAAAAGTGCTAAGCAGCTGTTTAAGTACAGTTTTCCTATGCAGTTTCAAATAGACGATTATTATACCCAAACATGGAGATGGAATCTGGTATTTACTGGGGTAGAGCCCAGAATTGCTTGCCACGATGATCATGTTTTATCAGATATTAAAGAAAGGGGGGGGCGTCAATTTCGTAAAATTTGTTATTCTTCTAAACTAGTGCACACATTTGTGTACGGTGGTTTAGCTTGCTTAAGTATTGTTTTAAGGGAGTATCTAAATATGCGTCGCTTGATAGTAGCGTTAAAGCGGTATGCAAAAGTTCGAATTTTTTCCAAAAAAAATTTTATATGTGATTTAGGTAAAATTTATTAATTTAGAATTTTATCTTTTTTCAAGAATTTAAATAATTACTTTTTTTGTGTTTAGATTTTTATTTTTATTGATAACGATTTTTTTTACCTATTTTTATCACTAAAAAATTAAAATATATTTATATCGCGTTCTAATATTGTTAAATAATAAAATGTTAAATTATAATTACCTGTTATTGTTTTTTATAACGAATTTTTCTTTTTTGCTTTACGCTAATAAAAGATCTACAGGCGTAAAATCGCACGTTGCAACTTCAAAAAAACGTGTTTTTGGGGCTCAAGCTGATTATAATCCAGCGAATATTGCATCTTCTTGGGCCGAAATTTCTAACCCGGAAGTCTCGTTGCAGGCGCTGGAAAAATCCTACTTACTTACCATAAAAAATTGGAATAGTCAAAATCTTTCTGATTTTCAAAGCATGCCAGATTTCAAGCAAGCTAAGACTTTGGAAGAGGTCAAAAAAATTATTTTGAAAACATTATTGAAACAAAAAAATGTAACTCCTATCAGTAAATTTTTAATTCAAGCAAAAATTTCTGATGCATGGTGTCGTTTATTAGAGTATATTACCTATCCTTTGTGGAATTCAAAAAAATCTTCTTATGGAATCTCCATAAAGGATGTCTCTGCGTTACTTTCTGTTCCCCTTTCTAATATAAAATGTCAGGAACTGAGGCTTCCCGTTCCAGAAAATTTTTTAGATGCTTTTGAGCAAGCTGACCAAGTTTTGTCAGAACAAAAACAAGAAGAAACATCTTGTCTTTTTCCGAATAACGAAAAAAATTCTTCTAAAGAGATTCATTCTCAATCTTTGCCTGGAAATCCCTTACCTGACGGATCTTTGCCTGGAAATCCCTTACCTGACGGATCTTTGCCTGGAAATCCCTTACCTGACGGATCTTTGCCTGGAAATCCCTTACCTGACGGATCTTTGCCTGGAAATCCCTTACCTGATGGTCAAGCTTTATATAAGAAAAGTAACCACAAAACGTCTTATAAAAAATCGCTGTCTACTTACGTAAAAGGAACGGAATGTTTAGAATTTTGGGTTGCCTCTATAATAGAACAAAGTATGCGATACATCAAAAAGAAGCCTCATGTTTGGGGTGCGATCTTTAATTCTGCAAATGCAGACCCCATGAATCAACGTATTGTTCAGCATCTTAAACGCGTTATGAAGGAAGAGTCTTCTTCCGATCACCAGGGAGATTACGATCGAGGTACGCAGGGCTATGATTATGGATCTAGTCCAATATCTGCCAGCGGTTCAGGCGCTCAAGGCTCTTCCAAACCTTTTACAGATCCACAATATTTGGATAGTAGAGAGGAATCCTCTCCTCAAGAACCACAAGAGCCCGTTGTCAAACGTAGAACAGTTACATTTTTTTCAAAAAAGAGAAAATAGTTTAATGCAGTGCGAAAAAATTAATAACTATGTATTGAGACTTGCGTTTTTAGTAATTGTGGGAACATTTTCTTCACGTGTTCTTCAGGCAGATTCTAAAAAAGATTATAAAGAGTGCCAAATTGCTATTTATGATAGTAGGGAAGAAATGCTAAAATTTGGAAAAGAATTTCTTTATTTCTTAAAAAAAGAATCAGGAAATCGGTCAAGTGAAGAATTGGAAAGAGAAGAAAAATTATTTAATACGCTCATTAAAAATATTAACCATGGAGATATAAAAAAATTTTCAGAAAAATTTCTAAAAACAATCCCAGAAGATTTTTATAGGGGAAAAAATCCACAAGATGCTTTGGTCTTAGATATAGAAAAAATTTTTACAAATTACTACAATGCTTCCATGAAAAGCAATACATCTTTTAGCGGTGATCTTGAAATAAAGCTTAAAGAAGAAAACGAGGCATCTGTAACGTATAATAAAATTTTAACGACTATTTATCGTGTGGTGCTAGAACAATCTCATTACTCAGATAGTTCGATTTTCGAAACCAGCTATATTATTCGGAATGCATTAGAAACTTTGGGAAAAAAAACTAATTTTTCTCCTGTGCTACAATATTTTTTGGAAAGTATTTTTCGAAAAAAAGATTTACGTTCTTTGGTTAAAAAAATAGTGTCGATGTCTCTTCAAGAGTACAAAGATAATGAAAGAATTATTAATCACCCCTCTATAACTAAAAACTTAAGATGCATTAAAAAATTTAAGCAAGCCAGTGATCAAATTCAAGAAGAAGACGACGAAAAACTTTTAGAAGGAGAGGCACCAGAACCTCTTCCTGATCAAGTTTTAGAAGTTCTATTTTTAGAGGGGATAAAAAAAAGCTCTCTTACTAATCCAGCAAGAAAAAAACTTTTAAGGTATCTTGAAAAAAAAGATTATAAAAGTAAAGATCCTCAATGGAATGAAAATACTCCACTTATTAAGAAAATTATTCAGGCGTTATCAGGGGAATCAAAACGTAGTAAATACGAAGAATCTGAATCACGTCGTTCGCGTTCATATGATTCAGATAATTACGGAAGAGGGGCTTCTCTTATTTCTGCAAGTAGAGGGTCTTCTGATCGCTCCAGAGTTTCATTTCAAGGGGCAGGTCTTTTAGGGTACGGTGTTGAAAGTGTTTTTAGGGATTCTAATTCGGATGAAGATAAAAAAAAAGATGAAGCTCCTAAGTTAACGATTAACTTTTGGGATCGTCTGCGCCCAAAAAAGAGAAAAACGGTAAAATTTTTAAAAAAAATAAAAAATCTAAATCATTAAAAGATTAAAATTGTTTGCTAATTTAATTAATTTTAAGTTTCAACGAAGAGTAATACTTGTATCTATAAAACGTCCCTTGATGAGCCTTCCCGTTATAAACAAAACCCCAGGAACAATCCAGAAAGATAAAGGCACTGTATAGAGGGACCAAACAGAAAATCCACCAGCGACTAACATTACTCCCCAGAACCACCAAGATACCTGAACTTTTTTGTAAAGAATAAAACGAATTAATGCTGCAAGACATGCAAGGTAAATCATAATAAAAATTGAACAACACAATTCAATCACCTGTCCCAAAACGCCTTCTGATTTTTGAATTTGAATCAAAAATGTAGTTCCTGCCAGCATAAAAGCAGTAACTAAAACTCCAAAAGCGGTGGGGTCTATTTTGGAAGGTTTGACGTTAATAAGACCGCTACGCAAGGCAACCGAAATCATTTGGCCAGAAGCTAAAAGCCAAGAGTTAAGGGTTCCCAAACACATCATCATGGCAGTCAGAGAAAAACCAGTGTTCCCCCAAGGCCCAAACAAGTTTTTAATTAGCTCTGTTAATGGGTTAATCCCCGGCTTGAATGAAGTAGAGCTCATAATAATCCAAGTGTTGATAAAGTAAATACAAAGGACGCAAGCGGTTCCAAAAAAAAGAGCAAGAGGAAGGTTTCTTTTAGGATTTTTGACCACGTCCGTGATCGTTGTGCTTGCTTCTAGTCCAACAAATCCCCAAAAAGTCAGTAAACTTGAAGCGCTTAGTGCGCGTAAAGGTGGTTCACTGACACTCCAGACCCCTGTACCCCATCCGTATTTAGCTATTGTTATCACGGGAATAACAATCCAAGGAAGTACTTTAAATAGGGCAAATATAATTTCCCCCCATCCTGAAATAACTGCTCCGTAGAGGTTTAGAACGCTGACCCCTGCAAGCATAGCCGCACCTGTCATTATTTTTAAGGAAAACGAGAACTGACACCCTAGTGCAGATTCTAAGCTAGAAATTGCAAGCAAAAGCAAGGGAACGGAACTAAACCAAGAAATAAACCAATAGGCCCATGTGCTATAAAATCCTGCAGATTTTCCGAACGCTTTTTCAATATAAACAGAAGGTCCTCCGAAAGCAGGATCTGTTTTTGAAAGTACAGAAAAAATAAGCGTTAAGCTTAACGCTCCCAATCCGCTGACTATCCAGCTTAAAGCTCCCCAAGAACCATAAACGCCTAACTGCTCTGGCAACAAAAACAAGGCAGAACCTAGTTGCAATCCGATAACAAAAGCAATGACCGAAAAAAGATTCATTTTTTCTCTTTTTTGAATTTCCATGGTATAGAATCCTTCCTTGGTAACAAAAATAATATCATAGATTCTATGAAACTTTTGCTTGAATATCAAGAGAAAGTTTAAGGAAAGGCTATAATTAATATAGTAAAGTCTTCTTAACAGTCTAATCTTTTCAATACTTCTAATCAATCGTAACTTTTTAAAGAAATGTGGATTTTCTTTAAAATAATTTAATGAGCAGTCCTTGTTGGCAAGGATAAAAATTTAGGTTAGGATATCAGAGAAATTCGATACGAACCTTACGTAAAGCCTATGGCAGGACATTCACAATTTAAAAATATTATGCATCGTAAAAATGCCCAAGATGCAAAACGTTCAAAAATGTTTGGAAAATTCCTCAGAGAAATTAGTGTGGCAATTCAAGAAGGGGGGGGAAGAGACATGACTGCTAATCCCGCTTTGCGTTCTGCCATAGCAAAAGCCAAACAAGCCAATGTCCCAAATGCAAATATTGCAAGAATATTAAAGGGAAATAATCAAGAAGATCGTATATATGAAAGTATTCGTTACGAAGGGTTAGGACCGGCAAACAGTGCGTTAATTGTAGATGTAATCACAGATAACCGTAATCGCAGTGCGTGTGATATTCGTACCTTATTTCATAAAAACGGTGGAAGAATGACTGATTCTAACACAGTGGGCTTTATGTTTGAACGCAAAGGTATGATTTTATACGACGTAAAAACAATTCAAAAAGAAAAACTGATACTTTCTGCTCTAGATGCAGGTATTCAAGATGTAGAGGAGGCAGAGGAAGCGTGTGTGCTTTTTTGTGTATTAGAGCAGTTGCACCAAGTTGCTGAAGAATTAGAAAAGGGATTTGGAGCGGCAAAGGAAGTTCAAGCCGTGTGGTGGCCTCATCATTGGGTAGAGTTGCCCGATGCGGAATCGTATGAAAAATTAGATCAGTTACATACTGCACTAAATCAGCATGATGATGTTCATCGAGTCTGGGACAATGTTATTCAATCTTGAAATTTGAATAAAGGCATGGGAAAAAGAAAGGTATGGTGGGGAATTGCCAGCGCGCTTTGCGTGATGTTGGTCGGTTGCGATCCTTGTGAAGAAGTAAAAAGGCCTCAAATCCAAAAAAAGGGGACTCAGGCTCCCTATCTTATTAAGGGGGTGTGGTACTATCCCCAAAGTCACTATCACCTAAAGGAAGAAGGTGTTGCTTCGTATTATGGCATTAACGATGGCGAGCATAACGGACTGGACGCTATGGGGGGAACCTACAATATGCATAAAATGACAGCAGCTCATAAAACTCTTCCTCTTCCTTCTGTTGTTCAGGTGCATAACCTTAAAAATAATCGCTGCGTTTTGGTTGCAGTGACCGATAGAGGCCCCTTTATAAAAGGAAGAGTTATTGATGTATCTGTGCAGGCTGCCAAAGTTTTAGGGTTTTTTCATGAAGGCACTGCCCCGGTTCGCATTTACGCACTAGAAAGAGAAAGTAAAGTGTTGACAGAATTGGCAAAAAATATTTCTTTAAAGTGGAACAGTTTGTCAGACTTACTGCCGGAAGTAAGAAAATTGTGTCAAAATTATCAAAACGATTTTCCTTCTTCCCCTGGTTCAAATTCTTGTAAAGCAAATAGAGTACATTTGGATTCTGGTAGATCTGTATCTTTGAAAAAAATAGCAATCGAAAGGTCAAAACCAAAAATTCAAAACGAGTTGGTTATAAAAAATATAGAAAGCGTAAGATCAAAAAAAATATTCAAAAAGCTCTTGTTACAAAAAAAATTTATGTGTCTGTTGCGCACTTGTCTTTTGATGAAGCAACCTGGGTAAGAGTGCAGAGCAATACTTTTCATTGGATATGTTCTGGAATCAAAAAAGTTCAAAACTCAGGACATAAGCCTTTTATGATACTTTTAGGGCCTTTTTTGAACCAATCTCAAGCACAAAAGGTAATAAATTTCTTTAAAAAAAACCATATGTCAGCAGTTGTAGTACCCTTATCTTAAAGGAGGATAAAGATTATATATGCAATTTTTTTTCATATTTTTCAACTTTTTATTTTTTTTCGCGTTTTCGAAAAATGCTTTATCTAAAAATTTTACTATGCCCCCCCTTGTTCACACTAGTGCGCCGTTTGCCTTGGTTGTGAGCGCGGATTCTGGAGAGGTGTTATTTGATAAAAATTCTAGTGCGTTTATTGTTCCATCTTCTATGACGAAACTTCTTACATTATATATTTTGTTTGACGCGGTACGTAAAGGGCACTTTCAGTGGGACAGTTCACTTTTTGTTTCAAAAAATGCCACTCAGAAAGAAGGGTCGCGTATGATGCTGATTCCTCATCAAAACGTTCTTCTAAAAGATCTTGTTTTAGGAATTATCGTTTGTTCTGGAAATGATGCTAGTACTACATTTGCTGAAGCTTTTTCGGGAAGCGAGCCTCAATTTGCTCAGCATATGAATCAAGTTGCAAAAGGTTTGGGGGCGAAAAATACTCATTTTACCAACTCTTCGGGGCTTCCTGATCTTGAGCATAAAACTACTTGTCAAGATTTGGCTTGTATAGCGCTGCGAATTTTTCAAGATTTTCCAGAATATTATCCTTATTTTAAATCAAAAGACTTTACCTTTAACAAGGTTCGCCAGTGGACGAAAAATCTCCTTGTCCGAAAAGGAATTGCAGATGGAATGAAAACTGGAAAAACTCAAGCGGGTGGATACGGAATCGTTGCTTCTGCGCAACGAAATGCGCAACGATTTATTGTGGTATTAAATGGAATGAAAACGGAACAAGAGAGATTTCATCAAGCGGGTTCATTGCTTAATTGGGCTTTTGATCGCTTTGTTACTATCAATCTTTTTAAAATGAATTCTGTTGTAAAGGAAATTCCTGTTTTTGGCTTAAATCAAAAAGTTGGGCTTTACACACCTAAGCCTATTTCTATTTGTATTCCTAAATATCAGTTAAAGGACGTAAAAGTTAAAATTATATATTATAATGGAGTTTATGCTCCAGTACGCAAGGGAGAGCTTTTGGGAGAAGTGCAAGTTTTGATTCCAGAAAAGCCCAAAAAAGTTTTTCATCTTTACGGAAATCGAGATGTCATTTTAAAAAGTTGGTGGAGAAAAGTTTTGTATAAATTAGGGTTTTAATAAAAAAATAAATAGAGGTAAAACTTAGAAGATTAAAGGAGATCGAATTCATGAATGTTAAGAAATTTATTACTTTTGAAGGGGGGGATGGCGCTGGAAAGAGTGTTCAAATTCAAAAATTATACCACCGCTTAAAGCAAGAACACGGGCCAGTTTATGTTACGAGAGAGCCAGGAGGAACCGCTTTGGGAGAAACGCTCCGTACCATGATTTTGCGCACACCTGATCTAGCACCAAAGTCATTATGTGCTTTATTTATTGCTGCGCGACACCATCATTGGGCCCAAGTCATCGCGCCAGCTTTGGCACAGGGGTTTTGGGTCTTGTGTGATCGATTTATTCATTCTACTTTTGTCTATCAAGGGGGTATAGGGGGACTGGATTTTGAGTTTATTCAGTTGCTTCACGAGCAATTAGAAGCATACATTATTCCAGGACTTACTTTTGTATTGCAATCAGTTCCCACAGAAAGTTATGCGCGATGCCAGAGGCGCGACTCTTCTCAAAAAAATTACTTAGATCAGAGGAATTTTTCTATTCACTGTGCTGTGGAAAAAGCGTACAATGACCTTAGTTTAGGAAACATTGTGCGCATAGCTCCTGGTAATTTAAAAGAGACAGAAGAAAGTGTGTGGAAGAGTTTTCAACATTATCTCTTAAAAGAGTGTTCAGAATGATTGGGTATCTTAGTGGGCGTATTATTAGGCGAAAATCGCCAATTATTATATTGGAAATCCAAGGAATAGGCTATGTGGTGTACGTCAATCATCGTCAGCTAGAACGTTGGGGAGATACTGTAAGCTTGTGGATTGAAACAGTGATGAAAGAACACCAAAGTGAGTTGTATGGATTTGAGTCTTTAAAAGAGCAAAGTGCTTTTTTGCAATTACAAAAAGTTCCAGGTTTAGGGCCAAAAGTAGCTTTAAGCATTCTATCTTTTTTTGATGACGTAAGCCAGCTTTATGGTGCCATTCAACAGCAGGATTTTTCACGGTTTAAGATGATTCCCGGGATTGGTGCAAAGTTAGCAAGTCGTATTATTCAAGAACTTCAACAAACGGTAATGCAAGAGGATTCAGTAAGAGTTCAGTGCGATGAGGAAGTAAAAACAGCGCTACAAGCATTGTGCGCTTTGGGATACGAATCTAGGATTGCATTAAACGTATTGCAGCAAATCACAAAAGAAGAAAAAGATGTGGACGCAGAAGCCTATGTGCGACACGCTTTAAAGCGTTTACCTTCCTAAAGCGTCAACTTGTTTTTTTATTAGATAAGAAAATAAGTGTATCGTTACGTGCACCATGAAATTTTTAAAATTCTGTTTTGATGGGCGCTAGTGTATTGAAGTTCAAAACGCACGTAAGTTTCAGGGTAAAGATACCCTAAATAGTCTGCCCATTCTATAAGACAAATATTGTGATGTAAGTAGTCTTCTATTCCTAAACTTTTTAAACGATCTGGATTTTTTTCTAGGCGATAAAGATCAATATGCCAAATCGTTTGATCATTCCAAGTATAGGGGATCATCAAAGAAAATGTCGGACTGCTGACTCGAAGATCTTTTCCAAGAGCGGTTTGTAAAAGGCTTCGAACCCAGGTTGTTTTCCCCACCCCAATTTCTCCATAAAGCAAAACAGGTATACCATTTTGGAGTAAGGAAACGTATTGCGCTGCGTGTTGTTTTAGTTCTTGTTCATTAACAACTTCGTTTAATAAGATTTGTTTAGAGGGCAAAAAAGTTTCAAGATACAATAAAAGCATATACCGGGAATTATGCCATGAATTTCTTTTTTTTGAAAGAGAAAAATTGTTATTTTGTATAGGTGTTTATTTTATAAAATAATAGAATTTGTAAATTTATTATTAATTTTTTGATTTTAATTATGTAATACAGTGTAATCAAAAGTTCATTATTTTTATGCGCTGAAATTCTCAAGATTTTCTTGAAAATTCGTTACTCTTAGAGAAAAATATTTTTTTATCTTTACAAAAATTAACGATACTGTTGAGATAATTTTTTGTCTAAGATAGATCTATAAACTGAGCAAGGAGTCTTGAATAATGGATAATTTGACTTATTTTCATAATAAAAAATCAAATCAGATTCATAAAAATCATTACAAATAAAAATTAAATATATTTTTCTTTATTAAAAAAATCACAAAGAGTTTTTTAACTATACATTTATAAAAAATTTATAAAAAATATACTTTTTTATTTTACAATTGAGTAGTAATGTTTTAGTATTATTGATTATTATGAAAAATTTTTTTTTATATTTGAGTTTATTAAGCGCTTGTGCTCACGCGGGAGGCCAGTCTTATCGAGTCATAGAAGAATCTTTACAAAAAGTTTTTTCTGAAATTTTGGATCCTTCTTCTAAAAAAATTCAATTTCCTGAGATTGATTTTGACCAATCTTTAACTGAGACAGAGAAAAAAATCTTAAAAAAACAAGTGTACCAAACGACATTTAATGCTTTGAAATTAAAAGCATATATTTTGAACCTTTCTGGGATGGCAAAAGATCTTTATTCTTATAAGCTTCCTGATTTTTCGACAAAAGCAGCAATGGAAGAGTTTAAGAAATTTTTCTTTAATTCTATCGAAAATATTATTAAATTTCCAGAAAAGGGAGACTTGGATTTTTCTGCACTGGAAGAAACAAAAATAGGAAAAATACAAGCCGAGCATTTTTTGGAAACTCAAGGAAAAAATGCTCTA
Source organism: Holospora elegans E1 (assembly GCF_000648275.1). Classification (NCBI taxonomy): domain Bacteria; kingdom Pseudomonadati; phylum Pseudomonadota; class Alphaproteobacteria; order Holosporales; family Holosporaceae; genus Holospora; species Holospora elegans. The sequence continues at coordinate 12,898 of NZ_BAUP01000073.1, forward strand.
GGTTTGGGAAACGAGTTATCTTCGTACATAGAAAACACTTGTTCTGAAGTTGTAAATAGTTTTTTGTCTTATACTGAAAAAATTAAAAATGAGATAGATTCTGCTTATCCTTTAATATCTGAAGATATAGACAAATTAAGCAAAAAAATCGAACGCCTTAGCACCAAGATTGGGATTAAAGAAAGCGAAGAAAAGAAAATTTTGGCGGAAGCCCATGTCTTAAAAAAATCGAACCTTTTCAGAAATTTGATCGTTTTAGAGGATTTTTCGCCTAAAAAAAACAGCACAGAAATAAACATCCTTAATACCCAGCAACATCCTGATATTCTTAATACCCAGCAATATCCTGATATTCTTAATACCCAGCAATATCCTGATATTCTTAATACCCAGCAACATCCTGATATTCTTAATACCCAGCAACATCCTGAGAAAAACATCCTTAATACCCAGCAATATCCTGATATTCTTAATACCCAGCAACATCCTGAGAAAAACATCCTTAATACCCAGCAATATCCTGCCAAAAAACATACTTTTTCACCAAAACAATTACCAGGTCAAGTCATTTCACCAAGTCATTTTTTACCCCGGCCTATTTTACCCAGTAAAGGTGATAACGAAATAAACCTAAGAACTGAGCAGGTTCCTTCAAAAAAGCAGAGCTTCTTTGTGCCAAACTTTTCTAACGCACCTCAATCTTCTCTAAAAGGAAAAAATCTTTTTAAGACCGAGAAATAGTGCTTCTAAGCATCAATGCTAATCACACTATTTCAGTTTTTCTAAAAAAACGAAGGCTTTGGTGTTTATAAAAATTATCTCATCATAAAAAAAACTAAAACGGAGAAGTACTTGGGGGGGGGGCTATGGTTTCACTTTGGTTAATATCGAATTAATGACTTTTTTAATATCTCTTATTTTTGTGTTGTTCTTTAAAAAGAAAAAAAAATTAAAAATAAATAAATTACAATCTAATAAGTGATGTAAAATTTTTGTAAACCAATAGAAAGATCTTTACTCTTTAAGAAAGATCTTGTATTCTTCGTAGAAAGAAAAGAATAAAGAGACGTAATATGATAGTTGTTTTGATGATTTTTCACATTATTGTGACGATTTTTATGGTGAGTATTATTTTGCTGCAAAAAGGAGAAGATTTTGGAGCTGAAAGTGTTTCTCTTCGTGGAGCGGGTGGGGGAGAAAGTGTTTTTACAAAACTCACCGTAATCGTAGGGGCTATTTTTATGGGAGATTGTTTGTTAATGGCAACTTTGGTTCGTTTAGAATCTAAAGTGAATAAAATTAAAAATATTGATGAAGAGAAGGCAAAAAAAACCTGCCTTAAAAGAAAATCTAGAAAAAAAATAGCATTGTTTCTTTATAAAATAGATAAGATGGGCGTTAAAGCGATTAGAAGGCTTGACGTGCAAAAAAAAATCCTTTAATCTGAGAGCTAAGAAATGAAAGCAGTTCAAAAATGCTAGGGTGGTATAAACAAGCTCATGATTTTATATTGAGTGTATTTACCGAAGTTAAGCGGGTCGAATGGCCGAAGCGTGGTGAGGTTGTTTTTAACGTAATTATCGTTTTTGTTCTCGCACTTGCGTTTTCTGTCTTTTTTTTGGTTGTGGATCAGACGATTATTGGAGCGTTACGATGGGGGCTAGGATATGGCTACGATTGATGCTCTTCGTTGGTACATTCTTCGTGTGGTTTCTAATGCAGAGGCTTCTATCGCTTTAGAAGTGGAAAAGCAGCTAAAGGATGCCAAGCTTTGGCATGATACGTATCAGACACTGGTAGTGGCAAAGAAAGTAGAGGTAGTACGTAGGGGAATCCGTCAGCTGGTTGATGAAAAGTTGTTTCCTGGGTACGTTTTTGTCCGTTTGAATTTAACGAATGCTGTGAGTGATGTGGTGCGTAACACTGCAAGAGTTCTTGGTTTTCTTGGGAATGATTCGGGACCTCAATGTTTAAGTGATGAGGAGGTAGATAAAATTCTTCATCAGGCCAGTGAAGCGGTGGCTCCTTCTGATGTTTGTCATGCGCTGGAAGTGGGGAAGATGGTGAGAATTTCTGGCGGATTGTTTTCTACGATGGAAGGAATGATCGAATCTAAGGACCTTCTTAAGCAGCGCGTTAAGGTTTCTATTTCTATTTTAGGGCGGTTGACAGCGGTGGAGCTAGGGTTCGATCAAGTTGAAATCATTGAGGAGTAGTGGATGACTGTAATATCAAAAGAATCTAAAAAAAGAGTTCCTGTGCGTACCATTCGTTTAAAGATTGGGGCAGGGGAAGCAACGCCGAAACCTCCTGTGGGGCCAGCTTTAGGGCAGCATGGGTTGAATATTCAAGATTTTTGTAAAGCGTTTAACGCTAAAACTCAGCATCTTGAAAAAGGTGCTCCTGTGAAGGTGTTGATTGATGTTTACGGAGATCGTAAGTTTGATTTTCGTGTTACGAAACCGGTAGCAAGTTATTTGTTAAAAAAGGCAGCTTCTATACAAAAAGGAAGCAGTTCTACAGGAAAAAGTGGGCCTGTTGCCACGTTGAGTCGCACTCAGCTTGAGGAAATCGCAGCATTTAAAATGGAAGATATGAATGCTTATGACGTGGCTTCTGCGGTGCGCACTTTGGAAGGTTCTGCGCGTTCTTTGGGTATTGAAATAAAAGATTGATAGGAAAGGTTATGAAACGAAATACGACAAGACGGTTACAGCTTAGGGATGAGGGGATTAATTTTCAAGCCGCGTATTCACTTTCTGATGCCGTGAGTTTACTTCAAGAAAGAGGAAAGTTAGGGCAAGGAGGGGTTAAGTTCGATCCGAGCGTTGAGTTTGTGTTTAAGTGTAACGTAAACACTGCTAAGAGCGATCAGGCGATTCGTTCACTGATTCCTTTACCTCACGGAACGGGAAAGACTTTGCGTGTTGCTGTTTTTGCAGATCATGGAGACGCTCAAGAAGCGCGTTCTGCAGGGGCAGACATCGTAGGGGGAAGTGACCTTATTGAAGAAGTGAAAAAGGGAAAAGTAGATTTTGATTTTTGTATTGCTACTCCCAATTTAATGGCAGAAGTGGGAACATTAGGACGTATTTTGGGGCCTCGTGGATTGATGCCAACTATTAAAACAAACACAGTTACAAAAGATGTTGGGCAAGCAGTAAGAAATGCTAAATTTGGCCAAGTTGAGATTAGGCCAGAAAAAGCAGGAATCGTTCATGGATTGATGGGGAGGCTTAGTTTTTCGTCTAGCGCTTTAGAAGAAAACTTTTTATGTGTCTATCACGCTTTGCAAAAGTTACGCCCTTCAGAAAGCAAAGGAGAATTTGTAAAGAAAAAAGGAATTTCTAGCACTATGGGATTTTGCTTGTGGGTAAAAATTTAATTTAGTGGGCTTGTATTAAATATAAAATCGTGATTTACTGTACGTTGATTACGTGCATGGTTTGGGAGGGTACATGGATCGTTTAGCTAAGAAAGATTGTGTTGATCGTTTGCGTAAAAATGTATGCCAGAGTTCGTGTATGTTAGTTGTGACACATTCTGGATTAAACGCGAAGTCTATTTCTGGATTTCGAAGGAAAGTTCGAGATGTCGGGGGAACGTTTGAAGTAGTAAAAAATACGCTGGCAAAAAAAGCATTGGGAGAAGATGTAGAATTTTTAAATGCTTTTCGATTTCCTACTGCGGTACTTCTTTCAAAGGATCCTGTTTCGTTATCAAAGGTTTCCGTTGATTTTGCTAAAGAGCAAAAAGAGCGGTTTCGAATAGTTTTAGGACGATTAGATGGTGTTTTTCTTTCTGAGAAAGAAATTCTAGAGTTATCTTCTTTGCCATCATTGGGGGAATTGCGAGCAAAGGTGTTGTGTCTTTTCAATGCTGTGGCAGGAAAGTTTCTTTCTGTTCTTCAAGCTCCGTCAAAAGGCATGCTAACCGTTTTGGATTCGCATCAGAAAAAAAATATAGATTAAACTTGAACAAGGGGATTTTAGATTATGGACGCAAAATTATTACAAATTCGTGAGCAGCTAGATACGCTAACTATTTTGGAAGTGGCAGCTTTGGTAAAAGAGCTTGAGTCACATTGGGGGGTTTCTGCCTCTGCTCCTATTGCGATGGTTGCTCCTGGTGCGGCATCTGCTGGTGCGGCGGTAGAAGAACAAACAGAATTTAAGGTGATCTTGAAAGGTGTGGGATCCAAAAAACTCGAAGTGATTAAGGAAATTCGTGCCATTACTGGGCTTGGATTGGGAGAAGCGAAAGCTGCGTCAGAGACCCCAGATTTTGTTGTAAAAGCTGATATTTCGAAGGCAGATGCAGATAAGATTGCTCAAAAATTCAAAGATATTGGTGCTGTCATTTCTGTAGAGTAAGCTGTTTTTGTGTGGATAAGAAAGGATTATCCTCTTGAAAAATGCAAGTTAGTTTAAAGCGAGCATTATAAAGGGGGTGTCTTTTTGACCTTTTTATAGATTGCTATTTTTGTAAGAAGTATTTACGGTGATTTTTATTTTTATCGGGGAAGACTTTTTTATGAAAAATGGATCCGAAATAGAGAGGTTAAAAATTTAAATTTACTTACTTTAGGGAGAGATTATGGTAGACCATGGAGCATTTGGTTTGGCTCCGAAGCGGCTTCGGTACGGTTTTTCTCGTTTTCCAGAGTTTATGGAAATTCCTAGTTTAATAGAGCTACAAAAGCAATCTTATGATGATTTTTTGCAAAAAGATGTGCCTTGGAATCAGAGAAAGCGAGAAGGACTTCAGGGTGCCTTGATGAGCTTTTTTCCTATACAGGATTTTTCGGAACGTGCTCAACTTGATTTGGATTATTATACTTTAGAGCCCTCTAAATTTGATATCGATGAGGTTCGTCAAAAAGGCTTGACTTATGCATCTTCTTTGAAAGTGCGTCTTCGGTTAACGTTGTTTGAGGTAGTAGACGGAAAACGGGAGATTAAAGAAGTAAGAGAGCAAGATACTTACTTGGGCGACGTCCCAATTATGACTCCAGAAGGAACTTTTGTTATCAATGGGGTAGAGCGCGTTGTTGTTTCACAAATACAGCGATCTCCGGGAGTTTTTTTTGATAAAGATTCTGGTCATCATGGAGTTAAGAGCTATGTGGCTCGTGTTATTCCTTTCCAGGGAGCTTGGATTGATTTTGAGTTTAGTCCAAAAGATTTGTTGTACGTTCGCATTGACCGTAAGAGAAAATTCTTAGTGACGACTTTGATGATGGCACTGAATTCGGACCAAGAATTTGAGCAAGAGCAAGAGCAAGAGCAAGAGTCTTGGTTGACCCCTGGGATGTCTCGTAGTGAGATTCTGCATCGATTTTATGAAACAGAGCGCTGGATTTTGAGCGGTGGAGAGTGGGTATGCGACTTCAATCCAAAGGGATGGCACAATGTTATTCTTACTCAAGACTTGATAGATGCGGATTCAGGGGAGGTAGTTGCTGCAGCGGGAGAGCGTTTAACTCAGCGGTTTTTATCCTTACTTCAAAAAAAGCAAATTAAACATGTAAGGGCAGATATTGGTCAAATAATCGGTCGTTGTCTTGCTGACGATCTTTTTTCTTTGGACACAGGGGAGCGATTAGGTCAAGCGGGAGAAGAAGTAACAAAAGAGCTTCTAGAGAAAATTTTACACGCATCTTGCAGCGAGCTTCAAGTGCTTTCTATGGATCATATAAGCAGTAGTGCTCCTTTGTGTAATACTTTGTTGGCAGATAAAAACCTTTCCCGTAAAGATGCGTTGGAGGAGATTTATAGTATTTTGCGCCCCGGAGAAAATGCTACACTGGAAGTGATGTACGCATTTTTTCAAAATTTATTTTTTAATCCAGATCGGTATAGTTTGGCAGAGGTTGGGCGTTTAAAAATGAATGCTCGATTGCCAAAATTAACGTCTCCTCTTTCTCAAACCTGTTTGTGTAAGGAGGATTTTATTGAAATTATTCGATGTTTACTCGACCTTAAAGAAGGAAAAGGGTTTGTAGACGATATCGATAGTTTGGGAAATCGTCGTGTGCGCTCAGTGGGGGAGCTTTTAGAGGCGCAGTATCGTTCAGGGTTGCTTCGTATGCAACGCGGAATCAGAGAACGTATGAGTGCCATTGATTTAGAGCAAGCAATGCCTAATGATTTTGTTAACGCTCGAGCTATTTCTTCCGTCATCAAGGAATTTTTCGGAACTTCTCAGCTGTCGCAGTTTATGGACCAAACAAACCCCCTTTCTTCTGTTAATCACAAGCGGCGGTTATCAGCTTTGGGGCCAGGGGGGTTGACGAAAGAACGGGCAGGTATTGATGTTCGTGACGTTAATCCAAGTCAACATGGTCGTATTTGCCCTGTGGAGACTCCTGAAGGAGGAAACATTGGACTGATTAATTCTATGGCAGTTTATGCCAGGGTTAATAAGTATGGCTTTTTAGAAACGCCTTATCGGCGTGTGATAGACGGTCGCGTTACTCAGGACGTTGTTTATGTTTCAGTTATGGAAGAAGAAAGTGCTTATGTTGCACAGCCAGATGCGGAAGTAGATGAAGATGGGTGCTTAAGAGGACCTCTTGTTCGAACCAGAAAAGCGGGAGAGTACGTTTTGGTTCCCGTAAAAGATGTGAATTTTATTGACGTTTCTCCAAAGCAAATTGTTTCTGTTGCGGCAGCTTTGATTCCGTTTTTAGAAAATAACGATGCGAATCGTGCGCTTATGGGGTCTAACATGCAACGTCAAGCAGTTCCTTTAATGAAAAGTCAGGCTCCCTTGGTGGGGACAGGGCTAGAAGCGTTAGTGGCAAGAGATTCTGGAGCTATCATTCACGCAAAGCGCGGAGGAATTGTAGATAGTGTTGACGCTCGGTGCATTGTAATTATTCCTGATAATCAAGAGAAAGATTCGTTAATTGATATTTACAAGTTAACTAAGTTTCGTCGTTCTAATTCTGGAACATGTATTCACCAAAAACCTGTGGTCAGCGTGGGGCAAAGAGTAACGGAAGGAAGCATTATTGCTGACGGATGTGCTATGGATCAAGGAGAGCTTGCCTTAGGAAGTAACGTTCTTGTTGCATTCATGCCTTGGTACGGGTATGGATTTGAGGATTCTATTGTTATTTCAAATCGTTTGATAAAAGAAGATACGTTTACAACGCTTCATATTGAAGAACTAGAAGTTATTGTACGAGATACAAAATTAGGAGCAGAGGAAATTACTATTGATGTTCCTGGTGTTCCAGAAGAAATGTTGGCGCGCCTAGATCAGTCTGGAATTATTCATATCGGAAGAGAAGTAGAGCCTGGCGATATTTTGGTTGGAAAAGTCAGTCCTCGCGCTGAAACTACGTTAAGTTCCGAAGAAAAATTGTTGCGGGCGATTTTTGCGGACAAAGCTTCAGATGTAAAGGATAGTTCGTTGCGTGTTCCCTCTGGGATGCGGGGAGTAGTGTGCGATGTACAAATTTTTTGTCGTGCAGGGGTAGAAAAAGACGAAAGGTCTTTGATTATTGAGCGACAAAAAATAGCACAATTAATTCAAGAAAAAGATATTGAGAAAAATATTCTTGAGCGTATCATGAAAAAAAGTACTAAAGAGCTTGTTGAAAAATATCAGCGACGTCTTTGTATTGAAAAGTCATTGTGGACCCCAGAAATAGAAGCAGGAAGATGGAGAACGTTTCATTTAGATTCAAAAAGTCCTGAAGGGGAACGGCTAGGAATTTTGCGTTCTAAATATAACGAGAATATTAGAAAGCTTGAAGAGCAGTGTGAGCAAAAGGTTGGTCGTGTTAGCCGGGGTGACGAATTACCTGCTGGAGTTTTGAAAATAGTCAAGGTATTTTTGGCGGTCAAGAGAAAATTGCAACCAGGAGATAAAATGGCCGGACGTCACGGAAACAAGGGGGTTGTTTCTGTGATTGTTCCTCAAGAGGATATGCCTTATTTAGAAGATGGGACTCCGGTTGATATTGTTTTGAACTCATTAGGGCTTCCTTCGCGTATGAACGTGGGGCAGACGTTAGAAACCCACCTTGGATGGGCCTCTTTGAATTTTGGAAAAAAAGTAAAAGAGGTTTTAAAACAAGCAGTCTTTATGGACGCTGAGCAAGGAGAAACTTTCTTAAGGAAGGGGCTTTGCGACGTCTATAAGAAGCCGGATCTTGTTCAAAAAATTCAAGAGATGTCTCTAGAAGCTTTGATGAAGTTGGCAGAAGGAACGTGTAAGGGGATGCCTATGGCAACACCGGTTTTTGAAGGTGCTAAGGTTTCAGACATTGAAGAGTTATTTCAATCTTTGGGGCTTCATTTATCAGGGCAAGAGCGTCTTTACGATGGAAAAACGGGAGAACCTTTTGATCGTCCTGTAACAGTGGGTATCATGTATATGTTAAAGCTTGACCATTTGGTAGATGATAAAATTCATGCGCGCTCTGTAGGGCCTTATGGATTGGTAACTCAGCAACCTTTGGGAGGAAAATCTCAATTTGGAGGTCAGCGGTTTGGAGAAATGGAGGTGTGGGCATTGCAGGCTTATGGAGCGGCAAAAATACTTTTGGAAATGATTACTGTTAAATCTGATGATTTGGACGGAAGAATGGCGATGTTTAAGTCTATCATTAAAAACATGGAATCTTCTGTATCAACGCTTCCAGAATCTTTTAATGTTTTGGTCAAAGAACTTCGTACGTTGTGCTTAAACGTGGAGTATGTGCAAAAAAATGCAATCGATTGTTCTGCAGCGTAGAAGGGAGAATTATTAATGAGTATAGAAAATCAAGATGGATTTTGGGCCATGAAGCAGGAAGTTTCTTCAGAAAATTTTTATGATGATACAAGACCAAAAGATACAGAGCAAAGTGAAGTCAACGATTCTCCGGTAGTTGCTCCATTAACGCAAGAAACTTGCCACGATATGTTTGAGGCGGTTTCTTATCGCCCTGGAACTCCCACGGATTTTGATGGGATAAGAATTTCTATCGCTAGTCCAGATCAAATTCGCTCTTGGTCTTATGGGGAAGTGAAAAAACCAGAAACTATAAACTACAGAACGTTTAAGCCGGAAAAAGATGGTCTATTTTGTGCGAGAATTTTTGGTCCCATCAAAGATTATGAATGTTTGTGCGGAAAGTACAAGCGTATGAAGTATAGGGGGGCTGTGTGTGAACGGTGTGGCGTTGAAGTCACTCAAACTAAGGTTCGAAGAGAGCGCATGGGGCATATTGAGCTGGCCTCTCCGGTTGCTCATATTTGGTTTTCTCGTTCTCTTCCAAGCAGAATTGCCACACTATTGGATATGACGATAAAAACGCTTGAACGTATTTTATATTTTGAAGGGCAAGTGGTTTTAGATCCAGGATTGACACCTCTTGCTTATGGTCGGGTATTAACAGATGCAGAATACAACAAATTTTGTCAAGAATATGGAATTGGAAATTTTGTTGTAGGGTCAGGATCTCAAGCGCTTAAGGAAATGTTGGAAAATTTGGATTTTCAACAAATGCGCGCTAAGCTTCGTTCTCAACTTGAAGGCTCTGTTTCAGAATTCAAACGTAAGCGTATCATAAAACAGTTAAAACTTGTAGAAGCGTTTGTGGGGTCTAATACGCGTCCTGAATGGATGATCTTGGATGTAATTCCTGTTATTCCTCCTGATTTGCGGCCATTGGTTCCTCTAGATGGAGGGCGTTTTGCCACTTCAGATCTAAATGACCTCTATCGTCGTTTGTTGAATCGGAATAATCGTCTTAAAAAATTGATGGAAATGCAAACTCCAGACGTGATTATTCGCAATGAAAAACGTATGTTACAAGAAGTAGTTGATGCATTTTTTGATAATGGGCGCAGGGGGCGTCCTATAACGGGCACCAATAAGCGGCCTTTAAAGTCTTTGTCTGACATGCTTAGAGGAAAGCATGGACGGTTTCGTTCAAATCTTTTGGGGAAACGAGTAGATTATTCAGGGCGTTCTGTCATTGTGGTGGGGCCTGAGCTTAGGTTAGATCAATGTGGTTTGCCTAAAAAGATGGCTTTAGAGCTGTTTAAACCTTATGTATATGCAAAATTAGAGCGATACGGTCTTGCAAGCAGTGTGAAAGTTGCAAAACGAATGGTAGAGCGAGAAAGGCCAGAAATCTGGGATATTCTAGAAGAGGTTATTCAAGAGCGTACAGTGCTTTTAAATCGTGCACCGACGTTGCACCGTTTGGGTATTCAAGCGTTTGAACCTGTTTTGATTGAAGGAAAGGCGATCCAACTTCATCCTTTGGTGTGCGCGGCTTATAACGCGGACTTTGATGGAGACCAAATGGCGGTGCATGTTCCTCTTTCTCTGGAAGCGCAGATTGAAGCTAGAGTTTTGATGATGTCTACTAATAATATTTTAAGTCCGGCTAGTGGAGAGCCTGTGATAGTTCCCAGTAAGGACATGGTGTTGGGGTTGTATTACCTCACCTTAGAGCGCAGTCAAGAAAAAGGGGAAGGTATGGCGTTTTCCTCTTTTTCAGAAGTATTAATGGCATTAGAAAAAAAATCTGTTTCTCTTCACGCTGTTATTCAAGCAAGGGTTGAGATGTTGGACGAGCAGGGAAATCTGAAGAGTTCTCGTGAAGTTACAACGCCTGGGCGATTAATTTTTTGGGACGTAGTTCCAAGACATCCAAAAATTTCCTTTTCATCTTTGAACCGAAATTTAAGTTCAAAAGAAATTAATGAAGTTATAGGGCAAGTGCATCGGTTTTGTGGGGCGCCGGCAACAACTGGGTTTGCTGATGCTTTAGTGCAACTAGGATTTAAATACGCTACCGTCGGAGGAATTTCTTTTGGAAAAGATGATCTTTTGGTTCCTCCAGAAAAAGATTCTTTGGTAAAAGAAACAGAAAAGTTAATCCAAGAGTACCATCAGCAATATTTGGACGGATTGATCACTTTTGGTGAGCGGTATAACCGAATTACAGATGCGTGGACGAAGTGTTCTGAGTCTGTGGCTTATCATATGATGGAGCGTATCGCTCAAGAAGTTCCAGGAAAGCCTTTAAACTCTCTTTACCTAATGGCGGTTTCTGGAGCAAGAGGTGCAAAAGGACAGCTTAGACAGCTTATGGGAATGCGAGGATTGATTGCGCGTCACGACGGTACTGTTATTGAGCATCCAATTATTTCTAACTTTAAGGAAGGGTTGCGCTCTGATGAGTATTTTAACTCTATTTACGGTGCTCGAAAGGGATTGTCAGATACTGCACTAAAGACAGCAAACGCAGGGTATTTGACGCGTCGCTTGGTAGATGTTGCTCAAGATTGTGTTATTCACGAGCAGGATTGTGGAACGGATGCGTTTATTGAAATGCGCGCTTTAGATGATATTTCTGGTGTGGGACCGTCGCTTAGGGAGCGCATTTTTGGTCGTACTTTGGCTAGGGATATTGTGTTTTCTGATGGAACTGTACTTTTAAAGGGAACGCTGATAGATCATGATACAGTGGTGTTGATTGAAAATGATTATGTTCGTTCTGTTGCGGTGCGTTCTGTTTTAAAATGTGAAGCAAGGTACGGTGTGTGTTCCATGTGTTATGGAAGAAATTTAGCTCGCGGTGGAATGGTTATGATGGGTGAGGCAGTGGGAGTTGTTGCAGCACAATCTATCGGTGAACCAGGAACGCAGCTTACCATGAGAACGTTCCACTCTGGAGGTACTGCTCAACGTGCTTCTGAATCTTCGTCTCTTGATGCGCGCTATGCAGGAAAAATTGCTTTTCGCCACAAAAGTACCGTCGTTAATCGTTATGGTCAAGTCATCGTTGTAGGGCGTTCTATGGAAATTCAGATATTGGACCTTGCTCGAGAAGGGCAAGAGTTGATGAGTTTTCGCTTGCCGTATGGATCTTCTCTTTTAGTGCAAGAAGGGATGCAAGTAGAGCAAGGACAGCGGTTGGCAGAGTGGGACCCCTATACTTTGCCTATCATCGTAGAGCAAGAAGGAACTATCCATTATACCGATCTGGTAGAAGGAGTTTCTTTGAGGGAAGTTTTGGATGATTTAACTGGTATTACGCAGCGTATCGTTGTGCCTTCTAGAGCGACCAGCAGGGGAAAAGAGTTGCGCCCAACTCTTGTGTTAAAACCTTACGATACACTTCGTTCTGAAGTAAGGTATTCATTGTCTGTGGATACAGTGGTATTGGCAACAGATCAACAAGGAGTTCAGAAAGGAGACGTTATTGCAAGGCTTGCAAAAGAGGCCTTTAAGTCTAGAGACATCGTTGGAGGGTTGCCTCGTATCGTAGAGTTATTTGAAGCACGACGTCCAAAAGAACCGGCAGTGATGAGCCGATATTCTGGAGTAGTAGCCTATGGTAAGGATCAGAAGAATCGAAGAAAGTTTTCTGTTATCCCAGATGATATTCAAGAGCGCCCCGTAGAATACACAATTCCTCAAGGACGGCATATTTTGGTGTATGAGGGGGATCGAGTTAATAAAGGAGACATATTAGTGGCAGGAAACATGGTGCCACACGATATTTTGTCTATCTTGGGGGTAGATGCTTTGGCAGATTTTTTGATTCAAGAAATTCAGATGTTGTATCGACTTCAGGGAGTTCGGATTAATGAAAAGCACATCGAAGTTATTTTGCGACAAATGTTGCAGCGTGTAGAGATTCAAGAAGCTGGGGGAACTCTTTTCCTAGTAGGAGATCACATCACTCTTGAAGAGCTGGAAAAAGGAAATCGTAGTGCGCTTCAGGAAGGGAAAGCACCTGCAAAAGCTTTGCGTATTTTGCAAGGTATTACAAAGGTGTCTTTGCAAACTGATTCTTTTATTTCAGCAGCTTCGTTCCAAGAAACTACTCGGGTGCTGACAGATGCTGCGGTACATGGAAAGGTGGACAATTTAAGGGGAATGAAAGAAAATGTTATCGCAGGACGTCTAATTCCTGCAGGAACTGGCTTGTTCGAACGTATTTTGCGCCAAGAGGCAAGAGTGCGAGACTCAAATCCTTTAAGTCGTTCTAGTGAGCAAAATTTGTGAAAAAATTACGTTGGTTTGGAACAGATGGGATACGGGGGGTTAAATTTGAAGGAATATTTGTTCCTTCTGTTCTTGCCCGTGTTGGATGTGCTTTTGCAGAATATCTTCAAGAAAAATTTTCTCAAATTAACAAAGACTCGCTTTGGGTGCTTATTGGGATAGATACACGGGATTCTGGTCCTGCTTTTGCTTGTGCTTTGGCTTCAGGATTAAAAGAAAGAGGAGTAAATGGAGGATACCTTGGGGTGTGTTCCAGCAGTGCTTTGGCTTGGTTGACACGCTATTACGATGCGAGTTTTGGTGTTATGATTTCTGCTTCTCACAATCCGGCGGTGTACAACGGAATAAAATGCTTTGACAGTAAAGGAGAAAAACTTTCTGTGGAAGAAGAGATGAAAATCGAACTTTTTATAGAGCAGCATCTTCAAGAAGAAAGAGAAATAAATATGCTTTCTAAAGATACCGTCACGCATACACAACTTCCTTATGAAAAAACTTTAGTTTCTGGTCGAAATTTAAGAGGGTTGCGTGTTGTGCTTGACGGTGCTCACGGGTCTCTTTGGAAATTTGCTGAACATTGCTTTAATCTTTGTGGTGCGCAAGTAGTTTCTTGCTTAGGTGGCGCACCGAACGGGAATAATATTAACGAAGAGTCTGGAGTATTACATCCAAGGTATTTACAAAAGGCTGTTGTGAAAGAACAAGCAGATTTGGGATTTTGTTTTGATGGAGATGGGGACAGGGTAGGCGTTGTTGATCATTTAGGAAATTATTGGAATGGAGATCATATTTTAGCGGTTTTAGCTCAAGATGATTCTGGCATTGTTGGAACAGTTATGAGCAATTATGGATTAGAGCTCCATTGTGCAGAACGAGGGAAATCTTTTCTTAGGGTAGATGTGGGAGACCGCTGGATTGCTCAGGCTTTAAAAACTCGAGGACTTCGTTGGGGGGGGGAGTCTTCAGGGCACATCATTGATAACGATTTTTTATCGGTGGGAGATGGGTTGTGGGTTGCACTAGAGGTTAGTACAAGGTTTATGCAAAAGGAAAAGAATGCAATTTTTCCGGGTTTTGTTCCTTATCCTATGATACAGTGTAATGTTCCGATTGATGGTAGCTTTTCTTTAACGACACCACAGATGCGTTCATGTTTGCGTGCGTTACATGAATCTATTGCTCCAAATATACGTTTAGTGTTAAGGGGGTCAGGAACAGAGCCAGTTATTAGAATTTTATTGGAAGGACCATGTGCTTTAGATTTAAATGTTGAGATGGAACGTATTAAAGACTGGTTGTTTCAGCATGCTGGAGTAAAATCAATCCTTGAAAGTAGTGCAGCTTAGAGAAATTAAAATATTATTTTTATGATGCATAATTTTTTTCCTAAAGAAGATCTAAAAACTTATCAGGTAATGGTGGGGGTGGGGATAGATCTTTTGGAAATTTCACGTCTTCAAGAAAAAATTCAACGGCATGGATCTCGTTTTTTGGATCGCATTTTTACCCTTCAAGAACAGCAGTATTGCAGAAAAAAATTTAATCCTTATGGGCATTACGCTTCTCGATTTTGTGCAAAGGAAGCTTTCGTTAAGGCGTTGGGATGGGGAATTTCTGAGCGATGTTCTTGGTTAGATATAGACGTTTACCATGATGAAAAAGGAAAGCCTTGCTTAAGAATAGCTGAAAAAGTGTATAAGTACCTTCCTTGGAAAGGGATAAGTGTGCACTTAAGTATTTCTGATGAAAGACGTTACGCTCAAGCTGTTGTTATTGTGTTGGCATCTGTTGAATCTTTAACTGGTATCTCGTAATAAAATTCTTATCAGTATCCATATGCCGCTTTTTTTTGGAAGGTTTGGTAGCACCCAAGAGTGCTCCCTTTGTAAGCCAGATATCAAACCAATTGCAATTATATCTTTGCCAATTAAAGCACCTATGGCATTGCTCCCCCCAGTCATGAGCGCCATAACACCGATTGACTTTATCAGAGTGTCCGGCATATCATAAGCAAAAACACACTTTCGTCACTATAACCTATCTGCTTGTCTTATAACCTGTATTCATGATTTAGCTATCTTTATAGGATCATGGAATGGGCTATCATACTCATATTTTCAGCAGTCGCTATAGCAATTTCGTAATTTTTAGATACTCTTCGAAAATAATTTAGTTATCCTATGTTCTTTCGACAATCCAACGCTTTAGCAAGTATAGCCCATCCTTGAGATATATTCTCTGAGATTGTTATAGTTTTATTCAATAGAGTTCTCACAAATTCCTCCAGGGGTTTTCTATATCCAGCTTCTGCACACACTTCCTTTAATGTAGGATATTTTGCAACATTTCCTTAAAAACTCTGCACCCAGCACCTGTGTCATTGGCCTTATGAACCGTGATATGGATCAGATTGCCTTGCCTATCAACACCACTATGCCGTTTGCGTATCTTTTTTCCCCCATCTATACCTATTTTTTCTGAGGTGCCTGTGGGTTTAACACTTTGGGAATTAAGGATGCTATAGCTGGGATTCTCACTCCTTTTATCTTTTTTCTATACCTCCTTAATCCTAAATCGTCTATCAAACGAATGTACCGTTGAATATGGTGGAAAATCTTTTGGTAGAATGCGCCATTGATAACCGCTCTTGATTATATAAAATACTGCATTAACACCCTCTTTTTTTTGTATTTGCTTTTATTGCCGCTATCAAAATGATGCTTTATCACCCCTCTCTCTTTCTTTTAAATCGCTTGGTTAATCTTCTACACCTCAAGGCCTTTTATATCACACTTTTTTATTCATGAATACAGGTTCTTACTTTTTGAATTCTTCAATTTTTTGGCAAAACGCAGATCTTCTTTCTGGATCGGATGATTAAGAGTTTTTTTATATGTCACTCCTAAACGGTGTTTTGCATATCTTATACCAGAAGCGCTGACTTCTAACCTCTTAACACTTTCATAGCTAAACTATCTGGAAATTCTTTTATATTAATTTCTCTTTGTCTAATTTTGTCCAGGGTTTATTCCTTTTGTTGACTCCTTCAAGATTTTTGCTCCATCTTGCTACTGCTGATTTAGATATGCAAAATCTATCTGCTACTTTTCAAATGATAACCCGTGCTTTGTTTTTAATACTTTTTTCGAAAATCTAATGAATATGTCATAACTTTAATTACTATAATTTATTACGTAATTATAACTCTATCTAGCTCCATTGTCATGTTCTTTTTATCATGTTTTAACTATAGTTGAGATCTTAAATCTTTTGCATAGCTTGATAAAACTTTCAACAGCTGATTATAGCTTTAGTACTTTTTTACGGAATTGAACTGAATATGTCATCTTTTTTTCAAGTTTTGACAAAATTCTAGCGTAATTTTATTCTTGTTGTATATTGGCCTTAGCTATACGACATTTTTTAAAATCTAAGAACCTGTCTGCACAGTTAGTATAACATTTTCATAAAACGAACAATTACAACAGGGGTAAGACGCAATACTATTTTTTTTCTGTAATTACTGTGCAGATGGTTTATATCTCACTTCAGATTTTATTTGTTTTTATAAAAAATTTATATTTTTTTGATAAAACAAAAAGTGTAAAAATTAGCTTATTATAAACATGTTAAACAAAATTTTTCTTATTTCGTTATTTTTTGTGTTAAGCGTAAATACAGAAATCTATGCTGGTCTTTATGAAGATCTTAATGAAATTAGGAAATCAAAGCTTGAAAATTTCAGCAAATCTTCCAAAACACAAAGTAAGCTTAGAAAGGCTTTTGGGGGCGAATACTCAGATCCCTTTGATATAATTATTTTAGATTTTGAAATCTTTTTAATTGAAATCATTGAAAATAAAGGTAATTTCAAAAATATTATTGATAAGTATCTAATGAATAAATCAAGGACAAAAGAATTATCTTTGGAAACTCGAATACTTTTAGCAAAATATTTCGCTGATGATTTTATCCATAATATGAAAATTGTTTATTATGCACATATCAAAAATTTTTGTGACGCATTATCTAAAGATAACACTTCTCATAACGAAGAGTATAAAAAATTTTTAGAAGAAAATAAAGACAAGATGCACAAAAAGGCAATTGATTATTTCGGTCAGGCACAGGAGTATTCAGAGGCTCAATTTGCTCTGGAAAAGCAAATAAGTAGCGCCTTAAATAAACTTAATTTAGGTGATTCTTTTAAAAATCTCTTTAGTTATATTAAAGAAGAAAAAACTACATATAAATACTATGAAGATATTAAAAAATTGTTTTTAGAAAGAAAAATTACAAAATACAATGAAGATTTTGTTATTAAGTCAAACGTTAATACCGCAATAAAAATAGATAGTGAAATTAAATTTTTTGAACAAGGTGAAATAGAAAAAAAAGAAAAAGAAAAAGAAATTATCCCTGAACCAAAGCGTGAACGAAAGCGAGATAAGGTTAAAAATTTTTTTAAATCAATAACTAAATAAGATGCCCTAATCTTTATCAACATGTTTTGTGAACGGGGTAATAAACTGCCATAGTGCATTTATTGTCTAAAAATCCCAGTATCCCCCTTCCCATTGGGATAAAGTAGAGGTATTTCAGGGCAATCAAGACAAATAGGCTACCTCCCTCAGTGTTATACTTTGTATCTAACGAATAAAAGGAGGTCCAAAAAAATGAAATATTAAAGGGAATAAAAATAATCATTACTATGATTCTTTTATCTTTTACAATACAACATTTTTTAAAATCAATTTTTCTATATGATCTAGAACAATTAGAATATAGTGGTAGAAAAATTACTACACTCTTTAATAAAAGAAAAAAAATGACTTGACTTGGTTTTTAACTTAAGTGTAATTTTAAAATTTTTAAAACTTTTGAAAATTTTAAAAAGTTAATGTGTATCTTTTAATAGTACTCTCCAGGGATCCACAAAAAAAAGAGACTTTTGTATCATGGATGATGAAAGTTATAGTACAGGTTTGGAAGTAGGGGGGATTTTTCCTAACTAAAATTTTCTGCTCCTTTTAAGACATTTTTAGTGTTTAGGCAGAAATCAGATTAAGGAAGGCTTATTTTTTTTGAGGTCTTTTTTTGCTCTTCCAAAAAGGATTCAAAAAAGAATTGATTTTTCCAAGAAAATCTTACTGAGTCTGTCTTTGTATTTTGTGTGGTAAAGTCAAGATAAGATTTATGAAAGCTAAAAGTAATTGGTGTATACGAAAAGGTTTTATATTATAAGACGTATAAGAAGTATGATATCCAGAAGAACCTGACGTATAATGCTTTGCTGGTGTATATTTATAAGACACTTCATGATGTGGCTAAATTATGAAAAGAAGTATAGAATTATAGCATCGCGCGTTGACTTTATATTTTGTGTATCTTGTAAGGAAGATTTTATGAATATTACATGGTGTGTTGTGCATACGCAACCTTTAAAGGAATCCATCGCTCAAAAACATTTATTAGATCAAGGGTATGAAGTTTACTTTCCTCGATTTAAAAAAGTTTGTCGCCATGCTCGCAGGGTAGAAGAAAAACTTGTACCTTTGTTTCCTAGATATATTTTTTTGGGACTAGATTTGAATTTAGTAAGATGGCGCAGCATTAATGGGACTCGGGGAGTATCTTATTTACTAATGTGTGATGCCCTAAATCCTGCGCAAGTAGAAGCCGATGTTATTTATCGTTTGCAGGAAAAAGAAATTGGGGATGGCATTGTTCCCATTTCAAGTCTTGTAAATTTTGTTAAAGGTGAAAAAGTGCGTATCCTTGAAGGTGCGTTTGCAGATCAGACTGGAATTTTTCAGTCAATAGATGATAATTCTAGGGCTCAGGTATTGTTGACTTTTTTGGGAAGAGAGATAAAAATGAGTCTTCCCGTTTTTTCTATAGAAGAAGGATGAATTAAATTCAAGAAGAGAGGTTACCCCAACGTCGGTTATAATCGAACTCAATTTTATCCTTCTGCTATTTTGAAAAGTAGTAAAATAGAGTAGAGCTAATTTTTTCATGAGAGCCGTATATCTGAAAAAAATTCCTATAAGTCAAGGAGAAAAAAATAGTTTGGTCTACAAGTTCAGAAATTGCGTAAAAAAATGGAAACCTTTAACTAAAGATATTTTTTGTTAGAATTGGTAAAAGGAAGTCTTTTACAAGTCTCTAAAAAAGATTTTATGTAAATTTTGTGAATGTTTTGATTGCTTTAAAAGCGGTTTTGTTCGAAGGGGGGGCAGCGGTGCAAATGTAAAAACTGTGAAAAAAATTTCACGAGGTGTGCCCGAAAAAGACAAGCTACAAGCCCTCGTTTTATACGCAAGTGGCCTTTTCAATGAACCGAAGCGCTCAGCGTTTTGGTGTCAGCACCACCGCTGTTTTGAAGGGGGCGGGCACCTTAGGATTAAGGCTATGCGCCAAAATTGAGCCCTCTCTATAAGACAAAGGTATTGTCAAGGAAGTCGATGAATTTTGGAATTATTTAAAAAAAAGAAGCAAAAAAATTGAATTTTTAAAGCTTGGTTTTCTAAATTCTATGATCGTGCTGGAAAAGGGCTTGTCGATTTGGAATTTTGTGATAACTAAAGTCAAACATTCAAACAACTTTTTGAACGATTAAAAAAATGGAAAATTTTATTTTATTGCGCAGATCATTAAGCAAATTTTAATAAAATTATCCAAAGCACCTGCCTCTTTCAGGGAAAAGATAAAACGTTTTCTATTGAACAAAACAACGCTCGACATCGCCATTGGTTTGCAAGATTTCGCCCCCTCTTGCAAACACACGATCACTGGAAATGCTGGAGGTAACACTGAGTGTTTTTGCAGCACTTCACGTTGATAAAACTTTGAGAATTAACGTGATATCTTTGGTTAAAGGTATCAATAATTTATTGTTTATTTGTTTGTAATAAAATAATAATTAATAAGTCCATTGACTTTTTTACTTTTTGTGATACTTTTTTACTTATCTTTATCAAAAAAGGAAAGCAAATTAAGATGTTTAAGAAAAAGAAAAAGTCAATAATTTTTTTTAATTTTATTTTTTGGGGGGGCATAACCTTTTTTTCGGAAGACGGTGTTTTTTCAATTCCTATAAAAGATCTGAATGATGATCCAGATAATCCTTGTTTAAGATCTTCCAGTTTTTCAATTCT
>NZ_BAUP01000072.1:0-17377 GCF_000648275.1 Holospora elegans E1
CAGCGCCACCGCTGTTTTGAAGTGGGCGGGCACCTTATAATCAAAATCAAGGATATGCGCCAAAATTGAGCTATACCCAGAAGACAACGGTATTGTCATGGAAGTCGATGAATTTTAGCATTATTTAAAAAAAGAAGCAAAAATTTGGATTTTTAAAGCTTGGATTTTTAAAGTCTAGGATCATGCTGGAAAACGGATTGTCGATTGGGAATTTGGTGATCACTCCAAACATTTAAACGTGCAACAGGTGATTTTCGTTGTCATAGTGAGGGGGCACGCCATCACCAACAAGATGGGTTCATTCTTCGGCAGTGTTGTCATCACCGTTGAATAAAGAGCTTCCTGCTTGGCTGGATCTGCCTTTGCGGGCCGTGCCGCTGGTTTTTTAAATGAAAAATTATAGGCGTGCAGTCACAACGTCATGCCTAGCCATAGGGTTCAAGAACATGGAGCGCAGATTATCACTTCCTTTCATATACGTTGTGGCTTTCCAAATGTGCGATAAGTTCCACTATTTGTCAAACATTCCGCTTGCTCACAGAGCCCCAGCTTGACACCATGAGTTTTCGCTGCTTTTTGGATGTCTTTGCTTGTGTTACAAGGTGCTTGATCAAAGATCATGTGAATGTTAGGCGTCTTTCAGCGGATCAAAAAACGTCTTCAAGGTGGAGCTATTCAAGGTTTTTAAGGATACTACCGTAAGGCGCATGAGTAGCCAAATTCCAAGGCTCTCGTCAAGTTCATACGTGTGGGCCGTCGTGGCAATGGGGGGCTGACTTTTTGAGCGATTAAAAAAATAGAAAATTTTATTTTATTGCGCAGATCATTGGGCAGGTTTTAATAAAATTATTCCACGCACCCGCACATTTCAGGGAAAAGATAAACCGTTTTCTATTGAACAAAACAACGCTCGACATCGCCATTGGTTTGCAAGATTTCGCCCCCCTCTTGCAAACATACGATTACTTGAAATGCTAGAGGGAACACTGCTTATTTTTGCGGCACTTCACGTTAATAAAACTTTGAAAATTCATCATGCTATCTTTGGTTAAAAGTCTGGTTCTTTGCATCTGGGAGCTTGAAACTCTTGCGGATATTTTTGTGGCTGGTGTTAGTGTGGGGGAAAATTTTTCTTTGACCAAGAAAAGTGATGCCAAAATAAAAGCTCTGGGAAATGAAATTTACAATTTTTTAGTTCGTGAAAAAAAGTTCCCCAATTTTAAGAAAATTTGATGAGCTAATTGCTGTGCTCCTTCTTGAGAAATGTAAAACTGAGTTGAGGTTTGCCCATAAAAAGATGGAGTTAACGCACGATAATAATAAGCTACTGCTTGACCTTGGTATATAGATTTATGACAATGTTTCAGTGTAAAAAACGCTTTTAATACAACATGCATTAAAGTAATTTTAGCGTCTTCCCCCATTTCCAGAGCGCGCTCTGACGTTTCCATATTGATTTCCAAAGTGTAATCCTGTGGACATTCAGAACTACAAAGCATGCGCTGTAAAGAAGACCGAAGAAGCTCTCCCGAGCGTTCTGGAATTATATCAACGTATACTCTAGAAAGCTTTTTCTGAACTTGAGGAGTAAAAACTGAACTACAACAGCTCAAAAAAAAGAAATTTAATGCAAAAAAAACAAATTTTAAAAAAAAGAAAAAACAAGCTCCCCGGGCCGGATTCGAACCAGCGACCTGGCGGTTAACAGCCGCATGCTCTACCACTGAGCTACCGAGGATCGTTTCATTATTATACGCTATAACCTGCCTCATTGTCTATACCCCTTATCAAAATTTTTCTTTGGTTTTGTACAAAAGAATTTTTAAAAATTCATCATTTCTTTACTAGAACGTAAACTTTTCTGCGTTTGATCAAAAATTTTTTTTTAATCATTTTAGACTACCTCTGTAGTGATTATGTATCAATGATTTTCAAAATGAATAACTGTTTTAATTTTTTGTGCTAAAAACACAAGAATCAATACATCCATTCTTCATTTCTAAAATACAATTTCCGTAAGAATAGATCCTATTATCATGAGTCACAACTAAGATAATTCTTTGTGAGGATGATGCTAAATTTTTTAAAAGCATCATAACATTTTTTCCTGAAGCCTCATCCAAAGCCGCAGTGGGCTCATCGCATAAAATAAATCTGGGTTCATGAATTAACGCGCGTCCAATGGCTATTCTTTGCTGCTGCCCTCCTGAAAGCTGCTCAGGATAGTACTGCATGAAGGATTCCATTTCCAACAAAGAAAGAATTTTTTTTACTCGCAAGGCGATAAGTTCTGAACGCATTCCTTGAGCAAGAAGCGGAATAGAGACATTTTGCTCTACGTTAAGAGATGGAACTAAGTTGTAATTTTGAAAGATAAACCCCATATGATGACGACGAAAAACCGTTTTTTGTTGTTCTGATAATTTTCCTAAATCTTGACCAAATACCTTAACCGTTCCTGTTGTAGGAGACAAAATTCCAGAAAGAATAGAAAGTAACGTAGTTTTTCCACACCCAGAAGGCCCTACAAGCAAAATAATTTGTCCTGGGTGAAGTGTTCCATTTACATTTTTTAAAATCCATTGTGTTTGATCTCCCGATTGAATAGATTTAGACACATCAAAAAACTCTATACAACTTTTTAGATCAACGCTCATTTATTATCCTCCTCTGAAAACCATAATGGGATCTATTTTAAAAAGCTTCCTAAGACTTAACGCAATAGAAAGTAAAATAACGACAGTGACGACCGTAAAGCTAATTACTAGTACTTGCCAATGTAGAGAAAACCCCTTAAACGCTGGTGCATTACGCTGAGACCATAAAAACAACGCAGTAAGCCCAACACCAAGGCCGTATCCTATGCTTCCTACACATCCTGCTTGCGTTAAAGCCATGCGCGTTAGGGTTGCGTTGGAAACTCCCATAATTTTCATAGCAGCAAACTGTTTCAAATTTTCCATAAAAAATAAATAAAATGTTTGAGCGATGATAGCACCTCCCACTAAAGCTCCCAAAAGAATCGTAATAGCAAAATTTATGGGGATTCCTGTGCGTTTTAAAACATACCCAATACTTTTTTCAGAAAATGCGCTCTGGGTAATTGCTTGAAGTCCTGTTTTCTTCGTAATTTTTTTTGCCAAAGCTTGCGGGCTAATTCCGTTCCTTTCTTTTACTAAAATAAAAGATAAAGGCGAAGATTTTTTTGCCATCATAGACTTTGCCGTGTAATAGGAGACGTAAAGCAGGGGAAAAGAAAAAAAAGTAGGTCTTGATTCACATAATCCTTGGATTGAAAGACGATGATGCTGAACAGTAAGCATTTTAGGAAGGTGCGTTGCAGAAGAGGGCCAAATCCTTTGATATCCGCTGGTATCTAAAATTCCATTTAAAGGGTGACGCAAATGGTCTAAAAACCCATGAGTTAGTGCTTTGTTCATTCCCAAAAAACTAAAGGGGTCCACTCCGACTATCTGTACTTGGTGTAAACGCCCGTCTTTTGTGGTGGCTGACACAGTACTTTTGTGAAAAGGAACTGCCCACAACACTCCACGAATTGAGCGCACTTTTTGTAAATTAATCTCTGGAAGAGGATGTATTTCTTCTATATACGCACTTCTAGGGTCCATTACCCAAACAGAAGCCTCTGGAATAGATAAAATGAGGCTAGAAACTCTAGCCATTAAACCAACAAAGATGGAAATTTGCTGTGTAATCAGTAAAGTAGAAAAAGTTACACCAAAAATCAACCCCCAGCATTTGACTTTGTCTCCCAAAAGCATGGATAACGCAATACTATACATTGTGTCCCTCCTTAACGCGCTCTTAATTCTAAAGGGTTTAGTATATTTTTTCTAGATCTGCAAAAAAATTAATAATTCTGTAAATCGGTGCTGAATATGGTGTGAAAAGATAATAAAATTAAGGAAAATTTTTAAAAAGGAAATAGTAAGGTACGAGCACAAGATGTTAATATCTGCCGTAAGAGCGCGCATTGGGAAAAGAAAATCGAAAAATCGTATCGATTTTTTGATTCATTGCTTGTCTCAGAAGACTCAAATCTCAAATTTACGTTTAAAACAAAATGTAACAAATCGTATACAGGACTTATTTTTTACGCACACCTATTACCTGATAACAGCTTGCCTTATTTTCTTTTTTTTGATAGACTTTCCTTGGTAGTTCTAAAAGAGTTATAATATGCGAGTAGCGTCTTCTATCGGAAAAAAAAGATATCGTAGTAAAACCTGTAAGGTAATTCGTAGAGGTAAGCGTTTGTACTTGATTGATTCAAAAAATCCTCGCAACAAAGTTCGTCAAGGGAGCAAGTGAAATGAAAGAAAACAATGGACAAGAAGAGGCGTTTATCGAAAATAGAGCCCTTGTTTCCGCGTGTTTAGAAAACATTTCAGATCCGTTTCTTTTGGTTTTACTTGCGTCTAAGCGCGCCCAAGAACTTTCTTACGGTGCACAAGCAATGGTTTCTCCTGAAGGACATAAAGATTCGGTTATTGCGCTTCAGGAAATTGCTTTAAAAAAAGTTAGTCCTGATGTTTTAAAAGAAACGCTGATTGAAGGATTTCGAAATTCTAGGATGTTCAGTTTGTTTCTTTTGTTAAATATTTTGTTTTTTAGTATTTGTTGATTTTTCGTATTTCCGTTTCGGCGATAACCAACTGGTGATTTAAATTAGGTGAGTAAATTAATATATGGATAAATCGAACGCCCAAGCTCTAGAGATTGTTTCTGTACCTGTAGAAGAGGAAATTCAGCGCTCTTATCTTGATTACGCAATGAGTGTTATCGTGGGGCGTGCGCTTCCAGATGTGCGAGATGGTCTAAAGCCGGTACATCGTCGAATTTTGTATGCCATGGAAGTCTTGGGGTTCCGTCATGATCGTCCTCATCGAAAATCTGCTAACGTGGTGGGGGAAGTCATTGCAAAATATCACCCTCATGGAACGGACCCTATTTATGGATCTTTGGTACGTATGGCGCAATGGTTTTCTATGAGGGAAAAACTCATAGACGGCCACGGAAACTTTGGTTCTATGGACGGAGATCACGCCGCTGCTATGCGTTACACTGAGGCGCGATTGAGTGCTCTTGCAGATTTTATATTGGCCGATTACGACAAAGAGACAGTAGAATTTCAGCCCAATTACGATGATACCCAAAAAATGCCCGTAGTATTGCCTGCAGCGTTCCCTAACCTTCTTGTTAATGGTGGCAGTGGTATAGCAGTGGGAATGGCTACAAATATTCCTTGTCACAATCTGGCAGAAGTTTTGGATGCCTGTTGTTTGCTGATCGATTGTAAAGATGCGGAACTTGAGCAGGTTATGGGAGTTATTCCTGGTCCAGACTTTCCAACAAAAGGAATAATTTTGGGAACGAAAGGAATAGAAGAAGCTTATCGCACGGGTAAAGGTTCTTTTTTAATTCGTGGTCAGGCTCAGATAGAACCCAATGGCAAGGATAGAGAGTGTATCTTAATTACTAATATTCCTTATCAGGTGAACAAGGCTACGTTGGTGGAGCGTATTGCAGAACTTGCGCGAGATAAGAAAGTAGAAGGGATGGCGGAAATACGAGATGAATCGGATCGTACAGGTATTCGCATTGTTGTCGAGTTAAAGAAAGACGCAGTGGCGCAGGTTATTTTAAACCAGCTGTATGCTTTAACAGATTTACAAATTTCTTTTTCGGTTAACATGCTAGCACTTCATCGTGGATATCCTGTTCAGCTTTCTTTAATAGAAGTTCTGAAGGCATTTTTAGAGTTCAGGAAAGAAGTAGTCGTCCGTAGAACTCAATATTACTTAAGAAAAGATAGAGATTCTACCCGTCTTTTAATCGGTATTTATATAGCTATTTGTCACATAGATGAGGTCGTTCAATTAATCAAATCTTCTAAAAATCGTGAAGAAGCATTAGAAGCGTTAGTTGCCAAGACGTGGAATGTTGATAGTTTAATTCATCAATATCTTACCTTACTAGAAGAAGACAATTTGCAAATACAAGATTTTTCAGAATATCGTTTATCTCAAGAACAAGCTTCTGCGATCTTATCGTTGCGGCTTCATAGATTAACCGGAATGGGAAAGCAAGAGCTTTCCGATCAATTAGAAAAGTTAAAGAGTAATATTGAGTTTTACTTAGGGCTGTTAAGAGATGATGCAAAAATTGAAGCGTTGATGAAGGAAGAATTTTTACATATTAAGCAAAAATTTGGTTCACCGCGTCTTACAGAACTCCAAAAAGAATATCTTCATCAGTCTCCAGAAGATTTTGTTGCTTGCGAGGAAATGGTCGTAACTGTTAGCGTTAACGGATACATTAAGCGCGTTCCTTTAGATGCCTATCGCAGTCAAAAACGAGGCGGGCGAGGAAAAAATGCGATGGATGTTAGGGAGGAAGATGCGGTTTCTCAAATTTTTGTTGCAGATACACATCGTCCTTTGTTATTTTTTACTTCTAAAGGTATTGTGTATCAAATGAAGGTTTACGAACTTCCTTTGGGAATAACTTCTTCTAGAGGAAAACCTCTGATTGCTTTTTTTCCTTTGGAAAAAGATACAGAAAAAGTTGCTACGATTCTTCCTTTACCTAAAGAAAACGTTCCGTCCTTTATTATTTTTGCAACGTCTCATGGTAATGTTCGAAAAAATGCGTTGTCAGACTTTTTCTCTATTCGGGCTAATGGGAAAATTGCCATGAAGCTGGCGGAAGATGAGCAATTAATTCGCGTTTTATTGGCAAACGATGATCAAGATATTTTACTTTCAACGCATCAAGGAAAAAGTTTGCGCTTTCCAGTACAAGAATTGCGGCAGTTTAGCAGTCGGAATTCTACCGGAGTGCGAGGAATTTTTTTGAAACCCGGAGATTACGTTGTTTCTATGACGTTGTTGAATAATACTCCTTGGAGCTCTCAGGAAATTGAAGCATACATGAATCGTAAAGATGAGCAGCTTTTGGATGCGCCTTTACTGGCGAATACTACAGACGTTTTGGTTGAAGATGAAGAGGTTTTGAAAAAAAGATTTAAAGAAATGGAAGATCAAGAAGAGTTTGTTTTGTGTGTTACGATCAAAGGGTTTGGAAAACGTACATCGTCTTACGAATATCGAAGAACGCACCGCGGAGGGCAGGGAGTTGCTACGATGGAAATTACTTCTCGTACCGGTTCTATCATTCAAGCTATGCCTGTGAAAGCGCAAGATCAGATTTTGATGTTGACTAATGCAGGACAATTGCTGCGTTGTCCTGTAAAAGACATTAGAATTTCCGGGAGAAGAACTCAAGGTGTTCGTGTATTTCGCCTAGACAAAGGGGAAACGGTTGCGTCTGTAGCAGTTATTTCACCAGAAAATTTAGAAAATTCTGATGAGGAATAAAAAAAGAGATATAAAATTCTAAGCATCCCAAGGTAGATATTTATTTCTTTGTAGGCAGAAATAAAAATTTCTGCCTCACCTTCTGCATTAAAAGAGCATTGGTTTTTATTTCTGGTTTACAAAAAATCATAAGGGTCTACGTCAATATGTAAACGAAGTCTGGAAGGGAAAGTAAAATTATTAAGAACTTTTCTGATGTAGTTTTGTATTTTATAATTTTTTGGGCTTTTTAGAAAAATTCTCCACCGCCAACGTCTGCGTAAAGGATTAATAAGAGAGGGGGCAGGACCTAAAATTTCCACAAAAGGTTCCATAGGAAAACGTTGTTTTAAAATTAACGCATACTGATGTACCAAATTTTCCTCTGTACCTGAAAATGTTAGAGAAACAAGACGCACGTAGGGAGGAAAGTTATATTTTTTTCTTGTGGAAAGCTCTTCTTGCAAAAATCCTTGAATGTGATGATGTTTGAGATGACAAAACAAAGGGTGTTGAATTTGAGAAGTTTGAATATAAGCTTTTCCAGGAATTTTTTCTCGACCTGCTCGCCCGATGACCTGACATAAAACTTGATAAAGGCGCTCTCCACTTCTTAAATCTAAGTGGCTTAAGGCAAAATCTCCATCAATAATTCCCACCAATGTTAAGTTTGGAAAATGATGTCCTTTTGCGACAAGCTGAGTACCTATCAAAATATCGTACTGCTGATTTTGAATTTTTGATAACGTTTCATTTAACTGAATGGGCGTGCCACATATATCGCTGCTTAACATACAAATGCGTGCGCTTGGAAGAAAAGAATGAACTTCTTGACCTATTTTTTCTATTCCTGCGCCCCATAGCTTAAGATTTTCAAGACCACAACACTCAGGGCAAGCTTGGGGGAGTGATTTTTTAAATCCACAATAATGGCACATTAGTAAAGATTTTGGAAGATGGTGAACACTTAACCATACGCTGCAATTTGGGCAAGCAGCGCGAAATCCACATTGATAGCAGACCCAAAGGCTTGCATATCCTCTTCGGTTTATAAACAATAGGCTTTGCTCTTTTTTTGTAAAATTTTCCTTCAAAGCTTCTCGTAAAGGTAAAGTAATCATACTTGTTGAAGAAGAGTGTTCTTGCTTTAAATCTAACATATGAATATAGGGAAGCTGCGCATCTCCGTATCTTTCAGAAAGCACTACATGGGAATAACGGTTTTGTTCAATATTCCAATAACTTTCTAAACTAGGCGTTGCAGACATTAAAAGGCATGGAATTTTTTCATGATGTCCGCGAAAAACAGCCATATCTCTTCCATGATACAAAGGACCTTCTGCTTGTTTATACGAGCCATCATGTTCTTCATCTACTACGATTGCTCCTAAATTTTTGTATCCTAACAAAACAGCTGAACGAGCCCCAACAATGATGGAACTATGCCCTGTTAAAATATTCCATCCATGAAATTTTCTTGATTTTTCAGATAGTTCAGAATGCCATATTCCAATAGTTCCTGTATAATACCGTTCAATGCGTTGAACCCATTGTTGACACAAGCTGATTTCTGGAACAAGAATCAAAACTTGTTTTTTTGCATCTACTATGGATTTTATGAAAGAAAGGCATACTTCTGTTTTTCCAGATCCTGTAATTCCCTCAATAAAAGTGGTTTGATTTCCAATATTTTTAAGAGCGCTTTGCTGATGGGGGGTTAGAATAGGGCAA
Organism: Holospora elegans E1; assembly: GCF_000648275.1. Taxonomy (NCBI): domain Bacteria; kingdom Pseudomonadati; phylum Pseudomonadota; class Alphaproteobacteria; order Holosporales; family Holosporaceae; genus Holospora; species Holospora elegans. The sequence goes on from NZ_BAUP01000072.1 coordinate 9,111, forward strand.
GAGTACCTTGAAGAGTATTGGTTCATTTCTGTAGAAGTTAGATGCGCGTTTTCTATCCATTTTTTTACTCGTTGCAAACCATAAGAAAAAACCCATTGAGCAAACGTTCCAGGCCAAGGGCATTCTTGAAGGGCATAAGAAAAAGAATGTTCGCACTTTAGCCATGAAAACGGCCAATCTAAAATCTCTGGAACAGGAAACACCATACGTAATATGCTTCCAAGGGGAATTAACGTATAATCAGAGCATTGGTGTAAGAACGCCATAAAATTAGAAGAGGCCTTCCAGTGGGGATGAATATGTGTAATTTCTTTTAAGTTAGGAACTTTAATTCCTTGAAGAGACCAAACAATTCCCCATAGGTGTTTGGAACCAAAAGAAACTTTAACGCAATTTCCTAACTCAACAGGAACATAAGAAATATAACTGAACAGTCCTTTACTGTGAATAGGAAGAAGTACTGAAATAATCTGAATATTTTTTTGAAAAGTCATAAAAATAAAAATTCTCTTAAGGTGTAAAAAATGTTACAAAAAAAATTCGTGTTGACTTAAGAGGCTATTTCTTCAAGATCAGAAGAAGAGGCGGGATCAGGGAGATAGGAAGAGCGGGGATGAAATTTGTTGTGAATACTCATCAAAGTTTGCGGAGTTACGTAAAGATATTGTTGAGTTGAACGCAAGGATGCATGTCCTAAAAGAGCCTGAATATCTCTTAAATCAACTCCTTTATGCAAAAGATGAGAAGCAAAACTGTGACGTAACGCATGAGGAGTTGTATGTGGAGAAAGCCCTAGCATTTCTCTAAGAAAACGTAAACGCTTTTGCAGTACGCAAGGTTGAAGGCGACTTCCTCTGGTTCCTAAAAAAAGCGGAGCTTCTTTTCGATTTTTATAAGGACAAGCATCAAGGTACACTTGAACAGCACGGCGAATGCTTTCCAAAACAAAAATAGAACGTGTACTGTTTCGTTTTCCACAAATCGTTAAAAGCCAAGGTTCTCTTGAAGGCCAGTCCACTTTATCTAAAGTCAGCGCTTCTTGAATGCGCAATCCCGCGCCGTACAACAGCATCATAAGACTGTAGTCTCTTAAATCTTCCCAGGCTATTACTGTTGATGTTGAAGAAACATCTTTCTCTTGATTTTCTTGTCTTAAATGATTCGGTAAGTCGTGTTTTTCTTGATTTAAATTTTGCTCTAAGCTAAATGACGATAACAATCGCTGTGTTTGGTGTATGGAAAGTGCTTTAGGTAAGGACTTTCGGCACTTGGGGCGCTTTAACTTGCTGTAAGGAATTTCGACAGTCCACCCTTTATCCTTCAAGAAAGAAAACCACAGCTTAAGAGAAGAAAAAGCAATAGCATTGGTTTCTTTTTGTACCCCATTTTCCATACGCCAGGCAAAAAAACTCCGAACATCTTGGTGTGTCACGTTTTGAAAAGAAGATTCAATCAAAGTTTCTTGCCAATGCTGCGTTAAAAATTCTAAAAATGCAGAAATTTCTTGCTTATACCGAACTAACGTCAACCTAGACTTTCCTTTTTTATGAACTCCCCATACTTGAAATTCTTGTAAAAGAACAGGAAAAACTAAAAAAGAAGAGCTCATGGTTTTTTGCAATTTTCTTTAGCTTTTTTTCCAAACCGCCCCGCATTTCTGAAGAGTTCTTTTAAAAACTCTTTTCTGTGAGTGGAGGGCAATGCAGTTTCTTTTAACGCGATTTCCAAAGATTTCGTTCCAGAATTTGGAATGTACTTAACCAATTTCCCGTCAGAAGAAAACAACAGAGCAAATCCTTTATTTTCTTTGATAGAAGGAGAAAAAAATGCGCTAGTTTCAGTAAAAAGATTAAAATAATACCAGGTACAAGGATCAAAACTCAGCACAGATGATGCAGGTCCAATCAACCGTTCTACGTCTGTTTTGTTTAAGACACCTACTCCTTTTTGTATTTGATCAAGATCTTCTAAGGGTACAACCCTTCCTCTTACACTGCGATCTGGATCACATCCTAATAACAACAAACTAAAGAAAAATGCTTTTAAAGCATTAAATTTGGGAACAATGACCATACGGCATTACATACCCTTATTAATGTACACTAAATCAAGAATGCCATGAACGTCCTTAAAAAGCAAGAATAGAAAAATAAGTTAAGGAAACAAAAAATGGAACAGAAAATTAACAAAAATTAATATTTTGTATTTTAATTTCCATAAAAAAAAAATATGATAAAATGCAAAAGGTTGTTTTATGACAGTTTAATTTACTATGAAAGAAGGTCTCTTAAAGCGATTATTTTTAGCGTCATTGTGTATTTTTGCATCTATCATGCTTGCCCATTTAATTACTCACGTAATACAAAAGTTATCAGAAAGAAGTTTTGAGGTTCGTGGAGTAGCAGAAAAAGAAGTAAAATCCGATTTGGCAAGTTGGAGAGTTTCTGTTACTCTTTTGTCTGCTGATATTGCCTCAGCAACGACTAGCTTGGAAGAGTTTAAAACTAAATTTTTTGAATTTTGTAAAGAGCAAAAGATAGATGATGCTGATCCTGAGCGATGTCAGGTAGAAATTTGTGATAATTGGGCTGAAAAGGGGGAAACACAAGAAGATAAAAACTCACACTATTCGGTAAAAATGTCTATTCAAGTGGATTCAAAAGATGTAGATAAAGTTCGAGAAGCAAAATCAAAGCTGTTGGCAAGAATTCCTTCTTTTCCTATTAGGAGTTCTTTAGATTTTATTTATACAAAATTTGACTCTATTCGAGATCAAATGGTTAGGGAATCCTTTCAAGACGCTAAAAGGGCAGCACAGTGTATTGCAAAAAGTGCAGGGGTGAGCATTGAGAAAGTTAAGAAGTTATCTCAAGGATTATTTACGATAACAGACTCTGAAACAGCAACGCATCTTGATACCGGAAATCAAAGTGTGATGAAAACGATTCGCACAGTTAGCAGTGTTGTTTTTATTGTTCAATAAATTATGAAAAGTGTCAGGCAACGAGAAATAAAATTTTTCAGGCATAAAAAGGTTTCTAAATTAGTTGTTTTTCAAATTTAAAGAGGGAAAAATGAGGTGGAATGTTTGTAAGCAGGCTTTGGTACTGGCACTATGTTCTTTTTTAGCATTAACGTTTATAAATCTTTCTGATGCGATAGAGAAAAAAATAGAAGAAAAAACTTTTACTGTGCACGGAGTTTCAGAAAGAGAAGTAAAGTCTGATTTTGCAGAGTGGAAGGTTACAGCTAAACTTGTGTCTGATGATATCGCGTCATCTACAGAAAAGTTAGAAGCTTTTAAGGCAAAATTTTTAGAATTTTGCAAAGATCAAAAGATAAAGAAGGATGAATGTGATAAATTTGAAGTTATCGTTAAAGATAATGCAGATGTAAAAGATAATGAACCTCCATTTAAGGGAAATAAAGACACCAGATATTCCGTTTCGGCAAATATAGTTATAAAATCAAAAGACTTAGATAAACTGTCGGAAGCGCAATTAAAAATAGGAGGCCACATGCCTTCTTTTTGTATTACGGGCAGTTTACATTTTTATTATACGCTTCCCAGATTTCTTCGCGATAAGATGGTACAAGAAGCTTTTAATGATGCACAAAGGTTAGCTAAAAATATTGCAAAAAGTGCTTGTGTAAAAGTTGAAAAAGTTAAAGATTTATTTCAAGAAGACTTCTGTGTTACGCAATCAGATAAATCAGACCTTATGAAAAAAGTTTATGTCAGCAGTAAAGTTGTCTTTACTATTAGATGATTTAGTATCAGTTCTTAATTCGTACATGATTGCTTTTTATCTTTGGTGAATAAGTTGGATTTTGAGAAAAGGTATATTCATGAAATTAAGAAAGTATTCATGGAATAAAAAATAAAATTTTTCAAGTGTAAAATAATTTTTTTTGTTTATTTTTCGCATTTAAAAGAGGAAAAAATGGGGTGGAAGGTTAGTAAGAAGATTTTGATTTTTGTACTGTGTTCTTTTGCGGCGTTGACGTTTATGCGTCTTTTTAATACAATAAAAAAAAAAATAGAAGGAAGAACGTTTACTGTACAGGGAATTTCAGAAAGAAGAGTTGGGCCAAATTCTATAAAATGGAAACTTGTGATTACACTTTCATCTGATGATATTTCGTCGGCTATGGAAAAGTTAGAAAATCTTAAGGTAAAGTTTTTAGAGTTTTGCAAAGATCAAAAAATAAAGAAAGATGAGTGCAGCCAGTTTGAAGTTACCATCAAACATTCTGAGGATGTAGAAAAAGAGAAATTTTTTTTCGTGAAAGATAAAGAGGCAAGGTATTCTGTTTCGGCAAGTGTGGTTGTAGAATCAAAAGATGTGAATAGGATTTTAGACGCTCGATACAAGATAAGAGATAACATAATTCCTTTATGTTTGTACCGTGATTACTTAGTTCTTTCTTATGCACGCTCCAGTGCTCTTCGTAATGAAATGTCTCAAGAAGCTTTTAGAAATGCGCAAAAAATAGCTGAAAAAATTGCAGAAGGTGCTTGTGTGAAAGTTGAAAATTTTGAACTAGAATTTGATTTTTGGAGTTGTACGTCTAGGTCTATCGACGAAGTTTGTGACGAACCAATCCACCAGATACGAAAAGTTCGTGTTATTAGTAATGTTGTCTTTTCTGTTCAATAGATAGGATGTCAGTTTTTAATTTTTATGGACGAATATGGGGAAGAAGGCTAAGTCCTAAGCTACAATTTGTGCATGATCACGTTTTGCCTTTGGTAGATTGTAGTGAAGTTGTTTTAGATCAAGCAAATTCTTTAATTACGCACAATCTTTCTTGGTGGATGGAAATCGGATTTGGAGACGGAGTTCATCTGCGCGCACAGCTTGAAAACTATCCCCATGTTCATTTTTTGGGCGTGGAAGTGTTTCGTCCTGGAATTGTGCATTGTCTTCAAGAGCTTTCACAGGAAGAACAAAAGCGGTTACTTATTTTTCCTCACAATGTTCATCTGTTAATGCCTAAGCTTCCTTTAGAGAGATTTGAAAAGATTTTTATTTTGTTTCCTGATCCTTGGCCCAAACAACGACATCACAAACGCCGTTTATTACAGAATGCTTTTTTGACGCAATGCTGGAATGTTTTAAAAAATGAGGGGCAGCTTATCATTGCAAGTGACGTAGTGCCTTTTATCCATTGGATGCAGCAACAGCTTAAAGCACATAAAGGGTTTCGGTTTGTTCAAGGTGCGTGCACGAGCGATCCAAAAGAATGGCCTCAATGGCCTGCAGAATTTCCTTTGTCTACTTATGCAAAAAAAGCTCTGCATAAAACTTACTTTATATGGAAAAAAATAAGAGACAGGTAGTTAGAAGCTCCCTTATGTTTTAACAAAAGATTTAATAATAATACTAAATAATTATCTGAAACTTATTTAGGATTTTTTTTATAGTCATTTTGAAGATTTTAACTAAATATATTTTTTTGTTATATGTTTAGTCCCAGTAAAAAATTGTTAGGATTAGGTATAAAATATTCAAGATGAATTGTCCACTGATTTAGAATAAATTGCCAAGGAGTTTTTCCTTTGATAGCTTTGAGTCGTTTAGCAAAGTTGTAAGCCATAAGATAAGCACGCCCATGCTATTTTAGCTCATCATGAGAAGCATAATGAAAGCTATTAACTGTTGCTTCTTTTAGATTTCTATTAATTCGCTATACTTACCTATTATTCTATGGATACTTTATCTTAGTCCTCCTATGCTCTATTTGATTCTCATTACAAACACGCTCAAAGATGTGCTCTGAGATTGCTATAGTTTTATTCAATATATTTCTTACAAATGCCTCCATGGGGTTTCTATATCCAGCATCTGCACACACTCCCTTTAATGTAGAATAACTCTGCACCCAGCACCTGTGCCATTGGCCTTATAGTGATATGGAGCAGATTGCCTTGCCTATCAACAACACTATGCCGTTTACGTATCTTTTTTTCCCCCATCTATACCTACTTTTTCTGAGGCACCTGTGAGTTTAACTCTTGTTTTAACACTTTGTGAATGATGCTATAGCTGGGATTCTTACTCTTTTCATACTTAATTCGACTTGTCTTAACAAGTTCATGCATCCGAATGTACCGTCGAATATGGTGGAAAATCTTTTGGTAGCATGCGCCATTGAAACCGTTTTTGATTATATAAAATACTGCATTACCCCCCTCTTTTTTGTTGTATTTTCTTTTATTGCCGCTATCAAAATGATGCTTTATCACATCCCAATCTCTCTTTTAAATCGCTTGGATAATTCATCTTCTACACCTTCAAGCCTTTTATATACCTTTTTACCTAAACTAAACCACCGAAAAATTTTGAATTTTTAGAAGCTAGAGTGTTTTCTCAGATCATCAATGAACACTTAAAAATGCGTAATGGCGTAATTTTTTCCAATGCCTGAGTATGGTCAAGGCTGTAATACATTTTTGTGTGAATTCATCTAGTATCTGACGCTGGTGTAAGAATATAATCTTGAAAATAAAACGTAATAAAACCTACTACCAAAAGTGATATGGACACACTAAGAAAAGATTTTGAAGAATACCCGGATACCCACAAGTATGAACGTACTAAACGCTTAGGCGTGAGTGAAATGCGTGCAAGGCTTTTCTCAAGCGCACAGAAGTTACCTCTATAAAAATCCCTTACACATCCCCAAGCGGATCCAGAAAAACGCTCTGCCAAAAGCTTGATCAATACAAGGCCCATTACTTTCATAGATAAGTAGACCTTCTGCGAAAGGATACATTTCATTATAAAGAAATAAAGGTTTTTAGGAAGGTTTTAAGTTTGGATAAATTGGATATCATTATCGTATAGAGATCTTGTAAAGCGGCCTTGATGTTTTAATCAGCTGACAGGTTTAGAAGTTGGGGATAGGGAGTAGAAGCTTGGGCCTGTATACCAGAGGCAGTAAACAAGGGATAGGCCGGTTTTGGGATATCTGTTTAATTTTCACAACGTTAATGTTTTTCGCACACTCCAACACAGGAAGGGGGTAAAGCGATTTTGGCAGACGTTACGGAAATTACCAAACAAGGGCCTGAAAAGAACCAGAAAGAGAACCACTCAGGAAAGAAGAAGCGCCTTATGCTTAAAGCCCATTCTAAAAAGTTTATGAAGGACAGGTTCATAATTTTAAAATTCGAAAGAGCAAAATGTCTTTTAAAGGAACCAAAAAAAATCCTTTACCCCACGTTCAGAAAAATCATAATAAGGTTTTATTCTAATTGCGCATAAATTTGAAAAATAAATCTCCGAATTTAGTTTTTTAAGATCATTTCTTACCGATATAAAAAACCTTTAGAGAAAACTTCTAGATTTGGGTTTATTTTTGGGGTTTGGGCACTGAGAGAACTTTTAGAGCTTTTTATATTTTCTTCAGATTTCTTTTTTTTTGAATTTTGTGAACTTGTGGATTGCTGAGTTTTTTCATCTATTGAAGCTTTTTGGTTTTGCGATTGTGTTTGCAAAATTTTCTGTTGAGAAGCGTGTTGTATTTTCTGAGTTTCTTGAATTTTCGAAACTTGCTGCGTTGGTGAAGTGCTTTCATTTTCTTGGATTAATGTATTAACATATTTATTTAATTCTTTTTCTTTTTCTTCTATTTATTCTATTTCTTTGTTTTGTATGGAGGTTATTTTTTTTTCTAATAATCCATCATCAAGAGTTTTTGGCGATATGCACCACGTAATAGCAGGTAAACATTCGGCGTATCCCTCAAACATATTGATCTACAATAGAAGAGAGATTTTTTTCTGATACTTGATCTGATATAGCAAGTACTGCCGTATTCATGGAAAGCACAAAAAATATAACAATAAATTTTCTTAACATTTTTATATATAAGTTGTTTTTAAAATTGGTTTAATAAGCTGATGCGTGCTAGGGTGTGCGAATTTTTCTGGTGATCAAGCATGCTCTAAAACAAAGGAAATGTAATATTTTCAACTCTAACAGCTAGTACGAGGCAATTGATATTCTGCGTTCCAAACTTCTAATTGGTGCCATCGAGCATTAAATGCATTTTAGGAATTTGCTCCCAAATGCTTGATATTAAGGCTTTTGAGAAGAGTCCAGAATCAATTCCTTGTCCTTTTAAAAAAACGCCTGACGCGTTCAAGCTTGGATTTTATTGGTTCAAGCTTGGATTTTATTGAAGGTGGAGAGTGCATCTTGTGGATCAGCGCAGGATGCTGAACCTTTCGCTGATCGATAAGTACGAAGGTTTTAAAA
>NZ_BAUP01000071.1:0-6711 GCF_000648275.1 Holospora elegans E1
CTGAAATCAAAGAATAAGAGTTTATCTTTGATCCACCTGAATCCCCTTGTGAAGTATGAATACAAAGATGAATAGAAAGGCGCTCTGACTGTTTTTTTGTAAGCAATTTCTTGTGTAAGGCCCGTTATAGAAGCGTATAAAATAGCAACAGCGACAATGGTCATAAGTTTGGAAAGTCTTCCCAAATCTTTCATAGGGGTATTTTCAAAGTTAACCCCTTGCGTTTTCATAGTTCTGAACAGCCGTTCAATATCCCATCTTTGTTTGTTTAGTACCCGGTCTTTATCTTGAGCAAATGACAAGGTACGCATCTTTAATCTTTTTACCTACGATAAACCCCCTAGGATCATCCAGCATGTTGCAGATGGCGGCTTTCGTCCGTATTTAGGTGAGTAAAAAAATCCTTCAAAGGCTTTTTAGAAGTGCCGAAGTTGGCCAATGGATTATCTTTTATACGGATAAAAAAGGGATCTTGTAGTCAAACAAATAAGTCACACAAATAAGTCACACAAATAAGTCACACAAATAAGTGATCCAATCTTTTCCCACAAATTCGTGATCAGCTGAAAAGGAGAGAATTTTATCGACCCCAAAGATTTCCTAAAATTGGTTTAATAAACTGATGTGTGCTTAGGTGTGCGAATTTTTCTGGTGATCAAGCATGCTCCAAAACAAAGGAAATGCAATCTTTCCAACTCTAACAGCTAGTACGAGACAATTGATATTCTGCGTTTCAAACTTCCAATTAGCGCCATCGAGCATTAAATGCATGTTAGGAACTGGCTCCCAAATGCTTGATATCAAGGCTTTTGAGAAGAGTCCAGAATCAATCAACTTGTCCTTTAAAAAAAACGCCTGACGCGTTCAAGCTGGGATTTTATTGAAGGTGAAGCGTTCATCTTGTGGATCAGCGCAGGATGCTGAACTTTTCGCTGATCGATAAGTACGAAGGTTCATTTGCATTAAACATTGTTGTTAATTTTTAATAAAATAGCCTCTCTTTCAGATCTTTTAAAGCCCCTTCAAAAAAAGTGAGGGGGAGTTTGATATTTTCATAAAGAAGCAAAAAATTTTTCATTCTTAATTCGTTTTGAACACATATTAAAAAGAGCTTCTAGTGCTCCCAAAAATTTTTCATTTTATGTTACCCCCCCCCACGTCCTAAATTAATTATCAGAACAAAAAGACTTAAAATAAATTATTTTTTTACAATTATTTCTTTACAAATAGAAGAAATATAATCTAAATAACTATGTATTTCTTCTTGTGTAGAACAGTATACTTCGTAAGCACGTTGTGATTGTATTTTAGAATTCTGGGGAATAATTAAAAAATTTTGAATTATTTTTGTCAAAGTCTGTACATCTTTTGCAAGATAAGAGGCTTTTTTTTCTATAAACGCTGAATAAAGTTCTGGACAATGGTGGAAATAAGGGCCATGAATAACGGCACACCCTTCAGCAACAGGTTCTATGAGATTATGCCCCCCCCCTTCAGGAGTAATAGAGCCTCCCAGAACGCAAAATGAAGCGCTTTGATAGAATTTTTGAGTTTCTCCAAAAGTATCAACAACGTACAAAGATGTTTTTTCTAAAATGCAGTCTTCTTTTGACCGATAGGCTGTATTTTTAGGAAAATCTGTAAATCGATCGGGGTGTCTTGGGATTAAAATTAACAAAAGATTAGGAATCTGTTTTGATAAATTTTTTTGAATTTTAAGAATAATCGGAATTTCACAAACGTGAATGCAAGAAGCAAGCCAATAGAGATGTCCTTTAAAAAAAGATTTTTTTTACTCCATACTGAAGAAAATTTTTCTGGACTATGCGTATTTGCACAAACAGTAGAAGGTAAAACATATTTTAAGGAAGGGGATAAATGAATGAGACCTTTTCCAAAAGAAGCGTGCATTAAGTACTCTTTTATTTTTTTAGAGGGCGTAAAACAAACAGAAAAAAGTCCAAGTAATTCAGAAAAAAATAGTTTTAAGATGCTCCAACGGCGTAGACTTTTTTCAGAAACATGAGTGTTTATTCCAATTAATGGAATGTGGTGTTTAAAGGCTTCGTAAAGGAGGTTAGGCCAACGCTCTGATTCCAAAATAAAAGCGCAAGAAGGGCGCCAATACAGAAAAAAACGCTTTACGTAAACACGACTGTCAAAAGGAGCCATCTGGTGAATGATTCTTGGGATATTTTCAACAATGGTTTGTGCCCCCAGCGTTTGAGTTGTGATAAGAATATAAGACTTTTCATGATCTTGAAGAATCTTATATGCAATACTTAGTGCCATTCGGGTTTCTCCTATACTTGCTGCGTGAAGCCAAATAATGGGGCCTTTGGGACGCTGCACATTGGTGATTCCAAATCGGTGCTGTACTTTTTTTGGATCTTCTTTTTTAGCATTAAGACGTTTCTTAGCAATAATCCAAAATAAGGGAATCGCTCCAACGGAAAAAATACTGTAAAGCTTCATTACACTGCGAAAAAATAAAGAAGGAGCGGGGCGGGGAGGCAAGGTGTGGCTATGATGGTTCATAAAATTTTTAGTTAAAAAAGCTGCCAGGAAACACGATGAAATTTTTGGTTTGCCTTTATCGTTTACCTAAAAATAAACCACTATGAGAGATTCGTAAATATCGGAGCATTGCAATTTTATGTTTATTAGTCCAAAGAATCAATTAATCCGACTTAAAATAGCACCTAACCAAAGACAACGATGGAGTTGTGACGGAAAATACAAAAAGAATCTGTGTTGAATTATGGCTTTTTAAGGGGCAGTGGGCAACCTTCTTTTATTAATTTTTTGTTGCCCAATTTTTACATCTTTGATACCAAACTATCCACACTATATTTAAAAATTAGTTTTATTGTAGTTTTGTTGTTTTGATTTAATTCTATCTAAACGCACTGGAGATTCACCCCAAGAAAGCGCCCTAATACACGCTTAATTTTTGATTGGATTTTTTTGATATATTAGGATAAAATATTTTTCTACGCGTTGGATTAAAGGATATTTTTTGTGTTTTCTCTTATGGATCTGCCTTATGAACTTAATGCGCTAGAACCAGCGCTTTCTGAAAAAATTTTAACACTTCATTACCAGCGTCACCACAAGGGGTATGTGGATAAGCTTAATGAGTTAATATCTCAAAATCCTTCCTATTTTGGATTGGATTTGGAAGAGGTTGCAAAAAAAAGTTATTACGAGCAACACTGGCCAATTTTTAATAATAGTGCACAAATTATTGCTCATGATTTTTATTGGAAGAGCTTAACTTCCTTTTCGGAAAGAAATTTTTGGGGGTTAGGAGTTTTATCTCAACAGATGGAAAAAACTTTTGGAACCTTCGAAAATTTTATAGAGCAGTGTGTTCATCAAGGAGTGGCCCAGTTTGGAAGCGGGTGGATGTGGTTAATTTGCAACGAAGAGAAAAATACATTAGAGATCGTAACGACTTCTAACGCGTATTTACCTTGGATAGAATTTCCTAAAAAGCGCCCTTTGCTTACAGTAGATCTGTGGGAACACGCATATTATGTAGATTACTACAACCAAAGAAAGGATTATTTGGAAAAAGTATTGCGATGTTTAGATTGGAGTTTTGCAGAAAAACAGTACAAAAATTTATAATGAATAACGATTTTTTTAGCACAACAACCAAACCTAAAATAGCTTATGTGGTTCCAGGATTAGATCGAGGAGGGTGCGAAATGCATCTTTTATCTCTCCTTCCCGAGTTGAAAAAATGGTTTTCTGTTCACATTTTTATATTACACCATCACAGTGGAGCTTTGGGGCCTTTATTTAAGGAACAAGGCATAGGTTTGACGTGCTTACTTTCTTCTAACTCTGATCGATATGGAAAAGTTCGCAGATGGATTCAAGGAACATTGTGCCTTAGAAAACATTTATCTATGGGGGTGGATATCCTTCACGCATTTTTGCCTAGCGCTTATTGCAGTGCTGGATTTGCTTGTCTTTTAAATAAAAAAGTCAAGCATTTTTTGATGAGTCGGCGTGCTTTGAATTTTTATTCAGAGCATCGATATGTGCTGAGAAAATTAGAAAAATTTTTGCATCAGCGCGTTTGTCTGGCCTTGGGGAACAGTTCTGAAGTTTGCCGACAGCTGATTGAAGAAGGAGTTCCTTTTCAAAAGGTATGTAAAATTTTTAATGGGCTTCCTGTAAGGCCGTACTCCTTACAAAAAGAAACTACACAATTGTTGGAAATTCAAACAGTTCCTTTAAACTGGGTTAAAATTGCTTATGTTGCAAATTTTATGGCCTATAAAGGACATCATGATTTGATTTTTGTTGCGAAAAGTTTGGTGTCTTTGGAGTGCTGTAATTTTTGCTTTTTATTGGCCGGAAGAGATTGCAATAAGTACGTGGATTGTTTGAAAAATGAAATTAAAAATCAAGGTTTGGAAGCACATTTCAGATTTTTAGGGGAAATTAGTGATTCCACTTTTTTGTTACAGTATGCAGATATGGGAGTATTCCCTTCCCACGAAGAGGGGTTTTCTAATAGTTTATTAGAAAAAATGGCTCAAGGGTTGGCAGTTGTGGCAACAGATGTGGGGGGAAATAAAGACGCCATAATCTCTGGAGAAAATGGGTACTTAGTTCCCGTAGGGCAGACAGGTGTTATGGCGCAACATTTAGCGCTTTTAATCTCAGATCCTGTTCAGCGATCTAATATTGGAAAATCTGCACAAAAAACAGTTGACACACTGTTCACCCTAAAGCAATGCGTTAATAATTATTATACAATGTATCAAAACGTACTATCTTTCTGTAGGCACTAAAACACAGATTTAACCTTTTAAAAATTTTTAAATTGACTAATTTAGCCCACTCTTGATAAGAGAAAACTTATCCAGGCAAAGGGGGAATAGAAAAATTTTGGTAGGGCCATTGTTTTGTAACCTGATCTAACGCTATAAGGGGAAGTAAAAAATTTTGAACCTCTTCTAATGGAACCATATTAGGTCCATCACTAAGTGCTTGATCTGGATTTGGGTGAGTTTCGATAAACAAACCTGCTATTCCAACAGCAATTGCTGCTCTTGATAATGGTTCGACGAACCAGCGTTCTCCAAGGCTGGTGTCTTCCCCTGCTCCTGGAAGTTGTACTGAGTGAGTTGCGTCAAAAATAACAGGGTTTCCCCTAGAAGCTAAAATCCGTAAACTTCGCATATCACTTACCAGCCGATTATAACCGAAACATGCGCCTCGTTCGCACAACAAAGGAACGCTTCCGCCCAATGCCAAAACTTTTTCATGAACCTTAAGCATTTCTTGAGGAGACAAAAACTGTCCCTTCTTAATATTCAACACCGCACCGGTTTTGATCGCTGCTTTTAATAGTTCGGTTTGACGGCATAAAAACGCAGGAATTTGCAAGATATTTACAACTTCAGCTATTGGTTGGCACTGATGAGGTTCGTGAACATCTGTAATCACCGGGCATCCGTAGACAGAGCGAATATCGGAAAAAACGTCAAGCGCCTCTTTAAAAGATAAAGTGCTACGTCCTTTTATTCCAGTTCTGTTGGCTTTTTCAAAGGATGCCTTAAATACAAAAGCTATATTTAACTTTTTGCAAATATTCATTAAAGTCTCTGCAATTTCAAATGCTAATTCCCGACTTTCCATCAAACACGGGCCTGCAATCAGCACAAAAGGAGAACAGTTAGAAAAAGTAACATTAGGATGCACACAAATTTCCTTAGCAGGAATATTCAAACACTTTAATTTCATGAAAAATCAAGAAACAAAATAACTTCATCAATTTTACGGTATGATAATGATGAATTCAAGCGTTTTTAAAAAAAAACAGTAAATTAATTTTTTTTCATTATCATATGTTTGTAAATTTTAGTCATAAAATAAAGCATGAATAAAAAAAATTTAATATTTTCGGTGATTTTAGCATTGTTTTCTAGCAGTGTGCTGAATGCTAGGAAAGATCCTGACTTAAAACCAACACCAGCCCCCAAACCCAATCCAACCCCCAAACCCAATCCAACCCCCAAACCCAATCCAACCCCCAAACCCCAATCCAACCCCCCAAACCCAATCCAACCCCCAAACCCAATCCAACCCTTCCAAAGTTTATTGATGGTATATCTCAAGAAACCTGGAAAGATGTAGAGGTAAAAATGAAAGCTAGGTTAGAAGCAGTAAAGAGCGAAGCGCTTTGGTGCTGCTAATAAAAGCAATTTTTTAAAAGCTATTTTTATAAAAGATAGCTTTAGAATACATTTTTTGCATAGGATTAACTATTAAAACATCTATGCTAAAAATTTTTTAAAAAAAAAAATACTTCTTTAAAATTTAAAAAAAATAATTTTGTATTATTGCACTGGCACCATTTTTTGGTTTTTTTAACAGAAAAGTAATATAATCATTTCATATTTTTTAAGGTTGGGCATAAGAACGAATTTTTTTTTTTTACATAACGAAATTTTTACCTTTGTTTTTATTGAAAAAAAATCAGAAAAATAATAAATTAATCTTTTTTTTATTATCATATATTTGTGAATTTTAGCCATGAATATACATAATGAAAAAAAATTTTTTTTTAACTAATAATTTGGCTTTTTGACGTTGACCGTGTCTGATAGCGTGTTTTCTAGAAGACCAGAGCAAAAAATTCTAAAGCAAATACTCCCGAAAAAGAAAAAGCAGAAAAAGAAAAAGCAG
>NZ_BAUP01000070.1:0-7169 GCF_000648275.1 Holospora elegans E1
TTAAGATAAAGTATCCACAGAATAATGGGCAAGTAGAGCGAATGAATAGAAATCTAAAAGAAGCAACAGTTAATAGCTTTCATTATGCTTCTCATGATGAGCTAAAACAGCATGTGCGTGCTTATCTTATGGCTTACAACTTTGCTAAACGACTAAAAGGTATCAAAGGAAAAACTCCTTGGCAATTTATTCTAAATCAGTGGACGATTCATCTTGAATATTTTATACCTAATCCTAACCATTTTTTACTGGGACTAAACAACTAGATTAAATGGACTTACCCTTTTCGAGTATACTAACCAAATTCTAGGGGCCTAACACAGTCTCATACATATTGAACTCATACAATTTAATTTGAGCTCTATGTTTCGTAAACGGAATATGATAAAATCCTTAAGTTGAGTTTTGGACAGATGCTGATCCAATGACATTTCATGTAAAAACTAGTAAGCCTTCTTTTCATCGTACTGCAAACTATTCTTTTTTACACAACGGTTTTTTGAATCTTGATGCTGAAAAAGATCATTTATTAACCGAATTTGGAAAAACCACCATGGAAAACCAGTACCTGTATGGGGGCGAATCCTATCAGGAAATGTTTGAGCGTGTTTCAAGTTCTTTTTCGGATAATAATTCTCACGCGCAGCGCATGTACGATTATATTTCTTCTCTTTGGTTTATGCCAGCAACACCTGTTTTGGGCAATGCGGGACTTGCCGAGTTAAACAAAAAAAATCGTCCAGAGTCTGCTTCTTTGCACCTTCCTATCTCTTGTTACTTAAATGAAGCACAAGATGCGTTAGATTCTGTAGCAGGGCTTTTAATAGAAAACATGTTTTTAGGTGCCGGTGGAGGGGGAATTGGGAGTTATTTTGGAAATTTGCGTCCAGCAGGAAGGGTGGGGGCCAAAGAGGCTGCCGGAGTTATTCCCTTTGCAAAGATAGTTGAGTCGATTACTCAATGCGTTTCTCAAGGGACGCGAAGGGGGGCTGCTGCCATTTTTTTGCCGATTTCCCATCCTGAAATTGTGGATTTTATCCAGTTTCGTCGCCCTTCTGGAGGAGATCCTCAACGCAAAGTTCTTCACCTAAACCACGGAGTTGTGATTTCAGATGCGTTTATGGATGCGGTTCAGTATGGTAAGCCTTGGGATCTTATAAACCCTCATGACCAGAGTGTTACAGAAACGGTGGATGCTAGAGAACTTTGGATTCAATTACTTACTATTCGTCTGGAAACTGGTGAACCTTATTTGATATTTATAGATCATGTTAATGCGTCTATTCCCTGCTATCAAAAAGAGCTAGGGCTGGAAATTAAAAGTTCAAATTTGTGTACAGAAATTTTTTTGCCTACCGGGTTAGATCACCATAAGACCAATCGTACGGCAGTATGCTGTTTGGGGTCTTTGAATTTAGTCAAATTTCTGGAATGGAAGGACCATACCTCTTTCATCGAAGATTGTTTGCGTTTTTTGGATAATGTGTTGGAAGATTTTGTTTGTAAAGCTCCTGATTCCTTTAAAAATGCGGTTTATTCTGTTAAGCGGGGAAGGGCAGTGGGGCTTGGAGTGATGGGATGGCATTCTTTTCTTCAATCTTTAGGGATTCCGATGCATGGACTGCTAGCACGCACATGGAATAAGTATATTTTTCTCATATTCATCAATCTGCTAGGGCTGTTTCAAAAATTTTGGCTCAAGAGCGTGGGCCTTGCAAAGATGCTGAAGAAAAAAACGTTATGGAGCGATTTTCTTATGCGACTGCCATTGCGCCGACAGCATCTATTTCTATTTTGTGCGGGGGGGCTTCTCCTGGAATTGAGCCGATTGTGGCCAATGCTTATACGCATAAAACGATGAGTGGATTGTTTTTCATCAAAAATCAATATCTCGTAGAGCTTTTAGAAAAAAAGGGAGCAGACACCCAAGAAGTCTGGGAATCCATTTTGGAAAATGACGGATCTGTTCAGCATTTAGATATTTTATCTCAAGAAGAAAAAGCTGTGTTTTTAACTGCTTACGAAATAGATCCTCAGCACCTTATTCAACTAGCAGGAGAGCGAACTCCATACGTTGATCAAGGGCAATCTCTCAATTTGTTTTTTCCCCCCAACGTGTCTAAGAATGATTTGCATGATGCGCATTGGAATGCTTGGAAACAAGGAGTAAAAAGCTTGTATTATTTGCGCTCTAGGTCTTTAAAATCAGGTGAAACCAACCATGATGCTAAACAGGCACAACAAGTTTTTTCATCAATGGTAGATAAATATTATTCCGATAGCGGGATGTTAAAGCTAGAATATGAAAACTGCTTGGTGTGTCAATAGTGAGGAAAAAATGGTCAATATTCAAACAGAGAATTCTATGGGGTCTAATTGGGTTTCAGAGCACTCTAGCATTGAGGACAGTCGGTCTTTTTTGTTTCGCGAAAATCCAGTCTACAAACCATTTCGGTATGGGTTTGCTTATGAGGCATGGGAAACTCAGCAACGTATGCATTGGCTTCCAGAAGAAGTTCCTATCCATAGTGATGTTCGTGACTGGAAGAGCGTGTTAACAGATCAGGAGCGCAATCTTCTGACTAACATTTTTCGGTTTTTTACTCAATCTGATATTGAAGTTGGGGGGTGCTATACCAGTTATTATCTTCAGATTTTTCAACCCACTGAGGTGAAAATGATGCTTGTTTCTTTTGCTAACATGGAAACAGTTCATATTGCTGCTTATGCGTATCTTTTGGACAGTCTTGGGATTCCAGAGATAGAATATGAGGCATTTTTTCAGTACAAGGAAATGAAAAACAAGTGGGATTATATGAAGCGGTTTAAAAACAAGGCCACACTGAAAGACTTGCTTATTACGTTGGTTGTTTATGCTGCTTTTGTTGAAGGGTTGCAGTTGTTTGCTTCGTTTTCTATGCTGTTGAATTTTCCTCGATTTAATAAAATGAAGGGAATGGGACAGATTGTTACTTGGTCTGTTCGAGATGAGACACTGCATGTGCATTCTTTGCTTAAGTTGTTTTATTCTATTTTGCAAGAACATCCAGGGATTTGGACTGATTCTGTAAAAGCAGAAGTAGAGCTTATCGGAAGAACTATGGTTTCTCATGAAGAAGCGTTCATTGATCTTGCATTTGAACAGGGGCCAGTTGAAGGATTGACTCCAGAAATGGTTAAAGGGTACATACATTATATTGCAGATCGTAGATTTGAACAGCTGCTTATGAATCCAGTGTATCATGTAAAGAAAAATCCTTTAGAGTGGATTGATCCTTTGCTTAGCGGAATTGAGTACACGAATTTTTTTGAAAATCGTGCCACCGAGTACGCAAAAAGTGCAACTCAAGGAACTTGGGAAGAAGTATTTGCAAGGTTAGATCGAGACAATGCCAATCAAAACGTTAATCAAAAGATTCAGGGATAATCATTTAAAAAATTAAGTATTAAGTGATTTTGTACACATTTTTTGATGTAAAGTTGCTTGGAAAAATACCAGAAATTCTAAAATTCTAAATCGTGATAAAGGGGGAGTTTTTTTGAAAATTCCTGCTTTTTCACGAAATGGAAGGGGTGTCTTATTTTTTTCTGTCTTTTTAAAAAAAATTTTGCTACCCTTGTTTTGTTGTTTTTTTAATAAGGCAAACATAAAGTGGATACCTCTTGTCGATTCCATAAAATGGAAAAAAGTGAACATTTAAAGCAGCGTTGGTGGGAATATTTTCGTTACGATCAAGAAGATAAGGTAAAAGAAACGTACACGATTATTATGCCTCCCCCTAACGTTACAGGGTCGTTGCATTTGGGGCATGCTTTATCTTCTACTCAGCAAGATATTTTGATACGCTTCCATAAAGCTTTAGGAAAGAATGTATTGTGGCTTCCTGGTACGGATCATGCTGGGATTGCGACTCAAATGATGGTGGAAAGAGCCTTAGAAAAAGAAGGAAAAAACAGAAAAGCTTTGGGACGAGAGGTATTCTTGCATCATATGTGGCAATGGAAAGAAGAACATGAAGGGAATATTTTAGACCAAATGAAACGTATGGGGTTTGCAGCAGATTGGGGGCGATTAACCTTTACTTTAGACGAAGGAGTATCTTATGCAACCCGAGAAGCGTTTATCCGTCTTTACAAAAAAGGAAAAATATATAAAGCAAAGCGTTTAGTCAGTTGGGATCCGGTATTACGCACTGCTCTTTCCGATTTGGAAGTGGAAAACATTCAAGAAGCAGGAACGCTTTGGACACTTTCCTATGATATAGAAGGGGGGGGGAAATTCATGTTGCAACCACAAGACCAGAAACCTTATTAGGGGATACAGGGATTGCAGTGCATCCTGAAGATACAAGATATAAGGAATATATCGGGAAAAAGGCTTATGTTCCCATAGTTTATCGTTGGGTTCCCATTGTTGCAGATGAAGCTGTAGATGTTGAAAAGGGCACTGGAGCTGTTAAAATTACGCCGGCTCATGATTTTTTGGATTTTTCTATTGCCCAGCGGCACAATTTGCCTTGCATAGATATATTTGATGAAGAGGGGCGTTTAAACGATACTGTTCCCAAAGAGTTTTGCACTCTAGATTCTTTGGAGGCTCGGAACTTGATTTTAGAAAAATTAGGAAAAAAAGTAATCAGCTGGTCGTCGATACAGCACAGCGTTCCTTATAGTCAACGTTCTGGGGCAGTTATTCAGCCTCGTTTAACAGAACAGTGGTTTTTGGATACTGCTCAGATGGCAAAATGTGCTTTGGATATTGTAAAAAATGGGGAATGTCAGTTTTTTCCAAAAGAGTGGGAAAGAACTTATGAGGAATGGTTAAAAAACATTCAACCTTGGTGTATTTCTCGTCAGCTTTGGTGGGGACATCAAATTCCTGCGTGGTACGATGAAAAGGGGAGTATTTTTGTAGCGCATACCAAAGAAGAAGCAGAGCTTTTGGCAAAGACTCAAGGCAGCTCTGGAGCACTAAAACAAGAAGAAGACGTATTAGATACGTGGTTTTCTTCTGGAATTTGGCCTTTTTCCACACTAGGATGGCCAGAAAAGGATTCTCCTTTATTTACCGCGTGTTACCCCACAAACGTTCTTGTAACGGGATTTGATATTATTTTCTTTTGGGTGGCAAGAATGATGATGTTAGGACTTGAATTAACTAAGGCTCCTCCCTTTAAGCATATCAGCATTCATCCTTTGGTATGTGATGAAAAGGGGAAAAAGATGTCAAAAACCAAGGGAAACGTGATTAATCCTATGGAATTGGCCAATCAGTATGGGGTGGACGCATTGCGGTTTGCTTTAACATTGGTGTCCACGCCGTCTTCTTATACAGCTTTTGGGGTAAAGCATGTTGAGCAAGCTAGAAATTTTATTACTAAGTTAAAAAATGTAGGGCGTTTTATGGAATTAAATCGTATTCATGGGCGATTTGATTTACCAGAAAAAATTTCTCAAGATATGAATCGTTGGGTAATCATACGCATAACGGATCTGGGGGAGCGCGTAAAAAAATCTCTTCATTCTTATAGTTTTCATGAAGCCGCTTCTTTGATTTACACGAACATTTGGGCAGTTGTGTGCGATTGGTATATTGAATGGGCCAAAGACACACTAAAGCACGCAAGCAAGGAAGATATTCAAGAAGTTCATCATGTCATGGGGTGGGGGATAAACACAATGTTGATAATTTTACACCCCTTTATTCCTTTTACTTCTCAAACATTGTGGGAAATAATAAACCCGACAGAAGCAAGTGGCGCTTGGCAACAAGATTGGCCAACTTTACAAGAATTTCAGTTTTGTTCTCCTCCGGTTGAGTGTATTCAAGAGATTATAACGACTATTCGCCGTTTAAGAGCAGAATTTAAAATTTCATTTATTTGTCCCATAGAGCTGCACATCTATACAGGGGGGGATAGGGAAATTTTGACTCATCACAAAAATTTTATAGAACGAATAACGCATACTGTGTGTAAAATTTTTGATGGTCATCCTCCCTGTTCCAGTAAGGGGCTAAGCGTGCATTTAGGTGAAGTAACGGTAATTTTTTTACTTCAACATTTATTGGATATAGAAAAAGAGTTAGAGCGTCTTGAAAAGAATTATTTAAAAATAAAAACTCAGCTTGACGAGTGGGAAAATCGTCTTTCTTGTCAAGAGTTTTGCACAAAAGCTTTGCCGAATGTTGTTCATTCTCTTGAAGAGAGATGTAAACAAAATAAAATAATACTTAATCGCATAGAGCAAGATCTTTTGATGCTAAAAGCTGTAGATAACTCTTTATAAATCTTTATAGAAAAAACGACAGACAGGCTGAACGATACCAGTGAAAACAATGGTATGTGAAAAAGTTAAGGTTATTTTGTCGTTTTTTTGTTTTGTTGTGATAAGTGGTGCTGGTTTTTAACTTTGTTGATAATTTTAGGTTCAGCAACTCATTTCCTTTTTTTGAGTTCTATAAGTTTAAACAGCATAAAGTATAGAGTTTTTAGCGAAAGTTTAAAAAAATCCATTTAGGTGAGAAAGCGAAAAAAACTCATAGATCAACAGCGTTTTTTAGAAAAAAGTTTCACTCATTATACTTCTTCGTAAACTATCATTTAGCTAACTCCATAGGTATAAACAGTTGAAATAAGATTAACTTTACGTTTAATTATGAATCGGCTACAATAATCATCTACGGCTAAATCTACATAAAATGAATATAGGTATCGTGGAAGAGAGTTTCTATACTTCATCCAAGAGGAGTGTGCTGAAGTGCCTTTTCCTGTACTCATTTTGTGTTCGATGGGATTGATGTCTGGTGAATAAGGCAAAAAAATAGAGAAGAGTGTGTCCTGAAGCTTTCAAGGCCCATAGCATGTCTTGGTTTTCGGGAAAAGTTGCATTGTCCATGACCCACACTGCTTTTCAGGAAGTTTGGGGATTAAATCTTGCAGCATCCACGCGTTGAACCCCAAGATATTTACAGTTGTTTCAAACAGACTCCCATTCAAAAGAACGCCGTCCAAAAGTGCACGAATGACATTCGGTCGCCCCCATAGCCCATAAGTGTTGAAAGTGGTTGAGATAGATATTATGAGTATAAAGTTTTAATTTTATAATGATGTATTGATATATGGTTAGAGAGACTAGGAAAACTTTACGATGTCAATAGATATAATAAT
>NZ_BAUP01000069.1:0-3538 GCF_000648275.1 Holospora elegans E1
ACCTTTCGCTGATCGATCATACTAAGTACGAAGGTTCATTTGCATTAAACATTGTTGTTTATTTTTAATAAAATAGCCTCTTTTTCGGATCTTTAAAAGACCCTTCAAAAAAGTGAGGGGGAGTATGGAATATGTCATAACTTTAATTGTATAATCTACTACATAATTATAACTTTATCCAGCTCTATTGTCGTATTCTTTTTATGATGTTTTGGCTATATTACATCAAAGCGTTTTGTTGCGATGAGAAATTTATAAAATGGCGTTGGGACGCTCGCTGTTAATATAGTATTTTATATAAAATTTTATTTAAAAAAAGATTAATCAAAAGTCAATATATTTTTGAATTTTTTTAATTTTTATAAAAAATTTACATTCAGGTGCTTTATTTTAATTATTAAAAAATATTTATTTTTTTATTAAAAAGATGTTTTTATTTTTTATGAAATTTTAAAAAAAAATAAATTAAAAAGTTGCTAAAAAACTCTATCAAAAAATAATTAATATTTTTTTCGTATTTTTAATAAAATTTTTAATTTTGTGAAATAATTTTAAATGTGTTTAACAAGCAGTATAGACAATGAAAAAATGTTTAAAATTAATGGTTGCTTTTCTTTTAGCGGGATCAGCCGTAAAAGCAACAGAAGAAAATAAGAATTGTTCCGTGTTTCAGTCTGGAATAGGCGTTACTTTAGGAGCCGGAGTTTCTAAAGGATTTTTAATAGAAAAAAACGAAATGACTTTAGATTCAGTGCCTAATTCGGGGTATCATTGGAATTTTGACGTCCAAAGAATAACAAAGCCTAATGATGAGGAACTACTTTCTTTCGCTGTGGGGAATAAAGCTTTTGATTTCGTGGACTTTTCTTTATCAAACAAAATAAAGAATAGCTGGGGGTTTTCCTGGAATCTTGGCTTGTTAGCTCAAAAAAAATTAGGGACATATACCATTGGAGCTCGTTGGATATTTGGATCTAACGGCGCGTCCTCTAAATTGCAGTATGATACTGGAAAACTGTTTCGATACGCGGAACTTCAGGGGAATTTAAATGCTGATGAGCATTTAATACAGAGCTGTTCAGAATACATTTCTATTAAAAATCCGAAAATAACAAATTTTGTTTTAAAGAACAAGTGGTTTACGTCTTTTATTTTTGAATTAGGCTATCTTATTAATAACAGAATTCAGATTTTTGCAGGGCCAGGAATATGTTTTCAGGGACAAAAGTTGTGCTGTATCAACGAGTCAGGAAAATCTTCTGGTGGAATATCTAAAACGGTTTTTAAACCAATCGCAGCAATTGGAGCTCGATATGCTTTAACACAACGTATTTCGCTGGGGGTAGAATATCAACACCAATTTTTAACTAAGCAATCTTGGAATAAAGTAAATAAAATTCTTTCTAGCGATGTTAAGCCGTTTGGAACACCTGTTTTTAAGACAATGAATAACCTTTTCTTAATAACGATGACCTATATGTTTGGCCCTAAATAATCAAGTAATTTTAGAAAAATTTCAAAAGAAATAAGAGTTTAAAATACTTTTTAATTGTTTATAAGTATTTTTTACTCTTTAAATTGTTCTACCCCTGAAAAATTTTGCTCCTGAAAGTTTTTTCGATCTATTAGTATTTCATACCTGGCCTTAAGATCTTTTTCCTAATAAATTCTTCTTTAAAATTGAAAATTTATCATGCTATCTTTTTAAAATCCTAAAAATTTTAACTTAAATTATTACTTAAGATTGAATTTTTTTTGAGCTAAACTTTGATTTAATATTCAAGGTAAATTATTTTTAATGTGTCTCTATTTTTACGATTGGTACTATGTTATTTTAAAAAAAACTGGAAGAATAATTTTAATATTACGCAAGTGTAGTTTGCGTCTTAAAAGATGGTGGTGCTTAGAGTGTATAAGTGGATTAGCGTGAAAAGATATCATGGAAATAAGAGTTAGTAATATACAAAAAAATTTTAATAAAGCCAGCGTTTCTTATGATTGTGTTGGAAAAATTCAAAAAAGTTCTGCTAAATTTTTAGTCGATGAAATTCTAAATTTTAAAAACTTTGATCCTAAAACAATTTTAGATGTGGGCACAGGAACTGGTTACCTTCCTGAATTTTTGCTTCCTAAGTTTGGCTCTTCGTCTTTCTATCTTAACGACATCGCTGATAAAATGCTTGAAGTGTGTAAGATAAAATTTTCAAAATATTCTAACGTTTTTTATCTTCCTGGAGACATGCTAGATTTGAATGCCTGTATCTGTGATTATGTAGTAAGTAATCTGGCTTTACAATGGGTTGATGATCTAAGAAACGCTCTAGAATTTCTTAATACTAAAAGTTCTAATCTTTTTGCTTTTTCAACGCTGCTAGAAGGAAATTTTTACGAATGGAGAGATATTATCAATAAGTATCAAACGATTCATCTTCATAAGTACCCTAAAGAAGGTGATTTAGTGAATGTGTGCTTTGGAATAAAAAAACGTAATCAAATTTTTCAGTTTTGGTCAAAAAATTTTTCGCTAACACTAGATAGTGCTTTGGAATTTGTGCGCTATCTAAAGCTGCTTGGAGCCTGCGCATCACTTGATTCAATCCATTTGACGAATTTTAGAAAGTTGATTCAAGAACATCAGCATCCTTTGACGGTTACTTACAAAGTATTTTTTGGAATTTTTAGAAATACCGATCAATGAAAATTTTTATTTCTGGAACAGGTACAGACGTTGGAAAAACTCTTATTTCGAGCTGGATCGTTTTACACACTGGGTTTTCCTATTTTAAACCTATTCAAACCGGCACAAAAGACAGTACTGATAGTGAAAAAGTTCAAATTCTTTCTGGCGCAAAAGTTTATCCAGAGATTTACAGTTATCCAGAGCCACTATCTCCACATTTAGCAGCAAAAATTGAAAATGATCGCATTGAAATAAATAAAATTGTATTGCCAAAACAAGATACTTTATTAGTAGAAGGAGCAGGTGGAGTTTTAGTCCCCCTTAATGAACAATATCTTATGGTAGATCTTATTAAACACCTAAACATTCCAGTTATTCTAGTTTCTCTTACAAATCTGGGCTGCATAAATCATACGTTACTTAGTTTGGAAGCCTTAAGAGCTCGTAACATTCTTGTATTAGGGGTAATCATGAATGGTAGAAAAAATGTTGAAAATAACAAAGCTATAGAATACTATGGGCGTGTCTGTATTCTTGATGATTTTCCTTATTTATTTAAAATTAGTACCGTTGTGTTAAAGAATTTAGAGCTTTCCGAAAAATTAAAAGAAATTTTAAATGCGTGATAGTGAATAAGGAATCAAGTAAGGATAGTGCAGTCACGAGATATCGTCTTATAAAGCTGTGTATCTAATTAATTTTCAGTGAAAATCTTATGTGCAAGGCCATACTCCATAAGAGTTGAAAGTGTCAAAATAAATGTTTAACAGCATTGAAATCCCCTCCTGAAATAATAATTAATGTTTTAATAAAAGATTTATCTAGA
Organism: Holospora elegans E1; assembly: GCF_000648275.1. Classification (NCBI taxonomy): domain Bacteria; kingdom Pseudomonadati; phylum Pseudomonadota; class Alphaproteobacteria; order Holosporales; family Holosporaceae; genus Holospora; species Holospora elegans. The sequence goes on from NZ_BAUP01000069.1 coordinate 3,507, forward strand.
TCTCATGTAAATTGAAATAATGGAATTTTGAA
>NZ_BAUP01000068.1:0-12440 GCF_000648275.1 Holospora elegans E1
CCCACAAAATCGCGATCAGCTGAAAAGGAGAGAATTTTATCGCTCCCAAAGATTTCCTTAAATTGGTTTAATAAACTGATGCGTGCTAGGGTGTGCGAATTTTTCTGGTGATCAAGCATGCTCTAAAACAAAGGAAATGCAATCTTTCCAACTCTAACAGCTAGTACGAGGCTATTGATATTCTGCGTTCCAAACTTCCAATTGGTGCCATCGAGCATTAAATGCATTTTAGGAACTGGCTCCCAAATGCTTGATATCAAGGCTTTTGAGAAGAGTCCAGAATCAATTAACTTGTCCTTTTAAAAAAACGCCTGACGCGTTCAAGCTTGGATTTTATTGAAGGTGGAGAGTTCATCTTGTGGATCAGTGCAGGATGCTGAACCTTTCGCTGATCGATAAGTACGAAGGTTCATTTGCATTAAACATTGTTGTTTATTTTTAATAAAATAGCCTCTTTTTCGGATCTTTAAAAGACCCTTCAAAAAAGTGAGGGGGAGTATGCGAACAGTGACAAAAAAGGGGGGGGATCGATTTGTTATTGTGTTTTTTAATTGATCAGCTATTTTTTTCATACACAAAACCATTTCTATTGGGCAAGGAAAAAATGCTTAGATCAAGTTAGGTAAAAGATAAGAAAAAGAAATTTTTCTTATGCATATTACCATTTAATACATAAAACTATTTTATTACAATTAAGTTGGGTTTTGAGGAGATTCTGGTATGTGCAATAACTTCACTTGCTTATTATGGTACATGTCTCTTAATTTTTTTAGTATTGTTTTCAAAACTTCTGAATTTTCAGAGTTTTCTTGGATAGAAAGTTTTATAGATTCTAAGGCTTCTTTTGCTTCTACATTTACTCCTTCTAGTGACCCAAGAATAATTTTAATTTCGTATAACAACGACATAACGCCTGGCAAAGGAAGCTCTTCTCGAAAAGCGATAAGAATTGAATCCTGGGCGCTTATTAGCTCTTTATTATTATTGGTATTTGAAAAAATTGGGCTGGAATTTTGACTTGATAATGCAGAAGATGTTACTCCTATTGTGCAAATTCCCAAAACACTGTAACAAAAAAAGAAATTTTTTTTCATTGATATAATTTTGTAATGCTTTCCGATATAGTGTATACTTTAAAAGTAAAAACAACATATATGATTGTTTATTGAGAAACTTTTATTATGTCAATAGTACAGAATTTGAGAATCAAGACGATCCTTTTTTAGTGATGGACGCCCAAGAATTAGAGCCAGCAAAGGCAAAGAACTTGTTTCCTTTGCGTATTGAATTGAAAGCACGTTTAAGTTTTGAACCCATTTTGCTGCGCCCTATTATTCAAATGAAAAAAACCCCCCAGCATCCTCCTTTAAGTGGGGCAGTGCTTTATCAAACAAAAAGTTTTTTTAAAAGTGTATCTATTTCTTTGTATCCTGCCGGATGGAGTGAGTTCGAGCAAAACATAGAATCATTTGAAGAAAGTTCTTCCTATTGTCTGGATTTTTCTTCTTCTGTGTTTACCAAACATTTTTCTTTCACCAAAGACAGTTGCGTGCTTAGTCCTAATAGCGCAGCGTTACCTTGTGGAGTTCTTGAATGCAAAGATCCAAAAGATTGTATGCAGTGGTACTGCCTTCCAAGAACTGCAGGGCTTTGTACTGCTCTGGATTGGCGTTCTGGTCAAGAATTTTATGGGGCAAATAAAGTTGCTTCTCTCAAACAAACGATAGAATGTGGAGAAGTAAATTGTTATTTATTGTACAACGATTACAAACAGTTGTATCGTTCACTGCACTATAATTTAAAAAATAATGATTTGTGGATTAAGTTTATGATTGTTAAGCGTTCTGAGGATTAAATTATCAATGTGGCAATAATTTTAATATATTTTTTTAAAGCCCCCCCATTAAGATTTGTTTGTCTTGGAAAGATGTGATTTTTTTCAAAGATATTTTGTTTTAAATACTTACTAAAAAAATTGGTCTTGATTGTTCATGAGGAAACTTAGGTATATGATTATTTATTGGAAAGACCGAAAAAGCCCGTTAACAGCCCTAGAAGTAGATGGGAACTTTCAACACATTATGGAAAAGCTTGCCGAAGTAGAAGAGCGTTTAAGAAATCTAGAATCTCAGATGGTGCATTCTTCTGCAAATCAACCTAGTACAGAAAAAATAATTTTTTCGTGCAAAGACAACATTATAACTTTAACAGAAGCTAATGGAAAATTTCAAGAAGTGGTTCTGCCTTTGTGGCAATTTAAAGGAAACTGGAACCAAGATCAACTCTACTATCCAGGAAATTTAGTGATTTTTGAAAAAAAGATCCACCGATGTTGTGAGTCCACGCAAGGACCTCAATTTATTTCATCGTATTGGGAAAGACTTCCTTTTTGTATAATAGAAGAAAATTAGACAATGGAATTGTTTCTTTAAATTAAGGAATCATCTGTACTCTTTAAAAGTAAGAATTTTACGTATTGCAAGAAAGAGCCGATGTCATTTTAATTTCTGTGAATGCTTCCACCATCTCTTTTAATAAGGTTTGTATAACCTGCTTACAGGATTCTTTAGACTTTATCATGCCCACACTTTGTCCTGCCATAACGGATCCGTATTCTATATCTCCTTCTATTACTGCCCTGTATAGAGCGCCGGACCAAAATTGCTCAATTTTCATTTTTCCCTCTTCTAAAGATAACGTACCTTCTTCTATATCTTTTACAACAGATTTTTGAAGAATTACAAAATTCTCCGTTGCTTTATTAGAAATAGCACGAACAGGGATTACTGGAAGGCGTGAATCGATTCCATAAGAAAGAACAGCATCTCTAGCTTGGGCGCGAATAAAAGCTTCTTTAAAAGAATTGTGCGCTTGAGATTCGTGAGTGCACACAAAACGTGACCCCAATTGACAGCCAGATGCTCCCATGCACAGATAAGACAAAATTCCTCTTCCGTTTCCGATTCCTCCGGCCACAAATACAGGAACATCTTTGCCAACAACAGGAAGTATCTCTTGGGCCAAAACTTGAGTGGCTACCGGCCCCACATGCCCCCCGGCTTCATTGCCTTCTATAACCAATCCTTGAGCTCCGCTAAGAATTAATCGTCTAGCTAAAGCTGCAGAAGGCGCAAAAGCTACAGGTTTAATACCATAAGATGCAAGTGATTTAAATACTGTGGAAGAAGGAAGCCCCCCCCCTAAAAAAATGTGGCTTACATTATATTGTCCGCAAACATCAACAAGTTCTTGAAAGCTTGGATGAAAAACAATAAGATTCACGCCAAAAGGGCCGCAACCAGAAGAAACAAGATGTTTAATTTGCTGGGACAGCTCATCTGGAGTCATAGATCCCCCAGCCAAAATTCCAAATCCTCCCGCATCGCAGACACCTTTTACTAGTTCGTGGTGGGATACCCACGTCATTGCTCCACACAAAATTCCGGTAGATGTACCTAAAAATTCTTTGCCTCTTTTCCATTGTGCTTCTATCCAAGATAACGCATGACAAGTAGTTGGATTATTCATTGTTAGTAATTCCTTTTGAGTATTTTTCATCCTTCTTGTACCATTTTATGTAACGCATTTAAGATTTGTGTAGTTTGTTGTTCTTGAACAACATAACTAATGCTATTTACAGAACGAAAAATATATTCTACTCCCATACGTTTTAAACTTTGCTGATTTTCTTCTGGCACATCTTCAAAAGACACTCCAATTATGGTGAACATCGTGTGCGGTAAAATAGAAAATGTTGGTAAAACGTACTGCTGTACAATGTTTTTTGCAGACATTTCAGTAAAAAATGTAGTCATAGATTTGTTCCATTGCCATCCCCATACGGAAATAAATTGGCTTTGCAGCACTTGCAGCAACTGGTCTGCTTTTATTCGCGAAAGCACTGGAACAGTCCAGCACAAAACGCCTTTGTGAGCAATCCCTTTTGCTGGTCCAGACACGGATTCGCACACAAAAGTTCCTGGATTTTCTGGATAAAAAGTTGATAAAACTTGAATAGGAACTTTATAGCGTTTTGCCCAATACAGCGCTTTATCGTGAAGTACCTTTGCGCCATGCCGACTAAAAGTTGTCATATCATCGTATGAAATTCGATCGAATTTTTTTGCATTTTGAACGCAAGACGGGTCAGCATTATACACACCGTCCACGTCAGTAAAAATTTGGCACAACCGAGCGTTTAAAAAGGCGCTCAATGCTACAGCAGTAGTGTCAGACCCTCCTCTTCCCAGACTAGTGATCCGTCCTAACTTCGTGATTCCTTGAAATCCTGCAACAACGGGTATTCCTCCTGAGGCCATGTATTGTTGAAGAGGGGAAACGTTAATAGAAACAATATCTGCATTTCTGTGCACCTCGTCTGTTAAAATAGGTAATTGCCAACCTAAAAAAGAAGCTGCCATACACCCTAAATCTTGAAGAGCTAATGACATTAAACCGGAAGTCACCTGTTCTCCTGAGGTGACTACTGTATCTAGCTCACCTTTTGTTGTGTCAATGTTTTGAACCGAACACGCCTCTGCCCACTGGACAAGTTGATTGGTTACCCCTCCCATGGCAGAAACGACGACCAAGGGCTGCTCTCCTCTTAATTGAGCTTCTTTTACAAGCTGAGCTGCGTGCTTTAAACACGCGATGTCATTCAAAGAAGTTCCACCAAATTTTTTTACAACTACGGTATTATTCTCTGTTTCACGCATATAATTTACCTTGTATTTACTGAGTGAAGACATTGTAGCAGAAAAACCTTAACTAATGGATTTTTGATAGCTTTCTTTAATCCAAAAAGTGGCGAAAAAAGAAACCAAAGCCCCAAAAGCTAAATAAATTCCAGGAGTCACCAATGCAAAAGACTTTTCCCCAGCTTCTTTAATGAAAAAAACTGCCAACGTAGGGGCCGTTCCTCCAAATACCATCATGGTTACATTGTGTGCCAAGGATACTCCAAGGCAACGTATCGAGGGGGGGAAAAGTTCTACGATGGCGGCGGGAATAACACCATAATAAACTCCAAACGCTACATTTAAGGCAAGTTGTGCAAAGAAAATCTGGTAAATGTTTCCCGTAGAAAATGCGATAAAAGCGGGAATCGCTGCGCATAACAAAAGTAACGATGCAAAACGCAAAACAGGTTTCCTTCCTACTCGATCAGAGCAGTACCCTCCAATCGGAATACTTAACGCAAACCCTAAAGTAGCAATAGTGCTAATACACGTTGCTTGATAGTGTCCTACCCCAACAAAATTTTGAAGATAATTAACGATAAAAAGACATATCGTAAAAAAACCAATAGCGACAACAACATCTAAGCAAACTAACTGCAACAAAGATTTTCCATGACGCGCAAAAAACTTCTTCCACGAAAAATTGTCAGAGCTATTGCGAGAGAACGCTTCTGTTTCCTGTAATCTATTTCGTACAAACGCTCCGACTATACTTCCTGTAATACTTAAAATAAAAGGAACACGCCACCCCCACCTTAAAAATTCTGATTCACTCAGCAACGTTCCAACAGCAACACACATACAAGATCCTATTAATACGCCAATTGCTGCACTAAAAGTTGTCCAGCTCCCCCAAAATCCTCTATGTTGAGGATCTGCATGTTCTACAACGAACACAATAGACCCGGTGAACTCTCCCCCCATAGAAAGTCCTTGAAAAAGTCTCAAACACGTCAAAAACAAAGGGGCAAACCACCCGATTTGCTCATAAGTGGGAAGCATTCCAATAAGCGCTGTCGGAATAGCCATACAATAAATAGACCAAACTAAAGCTCCCTTTCTTCCTATTCGATCTCCTAAGTACCCAAACAAAATTCCTCCTAATGGTCGCATAACAAACCCAACGAAAAACACTCCGTAAGTGGCAAGCATTGAAGAAAAAGCATCATTAGCAGGAAAAAACAATGCTCCTATAATAGCGGCACAGTATCCGTACAACATGAAATCGTACCATTCTAACGTATTCCCAATCATAGAAGAAATAAGAACCTTTCGAAAATGTTTATCTGTGTTACGAACTTTAGGAAAGAAAAATGTTAACAATTATGAGCTCTGCTTCCTTAAACAAATCCGTATTTTATTTTAAAGCAATATAAAAAAAAATCAATAGCACCTTTCCTTTTCCCTTTCCCCTTCTTTTTCAACAAATCTACGCATATTAATAAATTATTTTTGATGTTAAAAATCTAATTGATTGTCGTTAACAACGATTAATTCAAAGCAAATCATAAAACTTTTATTAAACAGGTAGGTGTGGGATGTTTTTTGTGTTAACACGCGTAAATTTTTTCTTGAGAGCCCCGAATAAAAACAATCGATATTTAGGTAATTATTTTTTTGTATGCTAGGGAAGGGCAGGGACGTAAGTGTTGTGAAGGATTGATCATATCTAATTTGGCCAAAAATAGATATCGTTGATCGAGAAAGAATTTTTGTTTCTTCAAAAAAGACAACTTGTCAATGAGAAAAAAAAGATATATTATATACACGAATCGGCAATGGTGCCGAGGAAATGTATTAGAGAACTGTATGCTAAGCAAAGATTTTGACAATAATTCCCAAAAAAATAGAGAAGCAGAGAGCATTCTTGAGAAAAATTTTGAAGACGCTTTTAAAGCGCTTTTAGAAGACACTTTAAAAGATCAAAAAAATTTAGAAGGAAAGATTGTAAAAGGTAGAATTGTTTCCATTGATCATGACGCCATCATCGTCAATGTTTCATCTAAGTCCGAAGGGCGCGTCTTATTAAAAGAGTTTGGAGATGCTGAGCGAGAAGCGCTTAGAGTAGGTGGACAGGTTGATGTTTATATAGAGCGTTATGAGGGAAGAGACGGTGGCATGATATTGAGCCATCAAAAGGCGATTCAAGAGGTTACTTGGATGAAGCTTGCTCAGGCTTTTGAAGAAAAAAAGCCTATTTCCGGAAAGATTTTGGGAATGGTAAAAGGGGGGTTGAGCGTAGATCTGGGGGGAACAGTTGCGTTTTTGCCGGGAAGTCAGGTGGATATTCGTCCTTCTAGAGATTCGGGTGAGCTTGTTGGAACTGATCAGATGTTTCTCATTGTAAAAATCGATGAGGCAAGAGGAAATATTGTAGTTTCTCGTCGTGCCGTGTTAGAAGAAGAGCGTGCTTCGGATAAAGCGCGTCTTTTGTCAGAACTCAAACAAGGAATGATTGTTGAGGGGGTTGTAAAAAATTTAGCTCCTTACGGTGCGTTTATTGATTTGGGGGGGATTGATGGATTATTGCACGTTTCGGATCTTTCCTATAACAAAAGGGTTAATGTTGAAGATGTTTTGCGTGTGGGGCAGACTGTTAAAGTGATGGTAATTCGCTTTAATCGCGAAAATGAAAGAATTTCTTTAGGACTGCGTCAGCTTGAAAAGGATCCATGGCAGACAATTCACGAAATGCATAAAGTAGGAAGTATTGTGACAGCTACCATTACAAATATCACTGAATATGGTGCTTTTGCAGAGCTTAGCGAAGGTATTGAAGGGCTTATTCACGCACGAGAGATGACTTGGCATAAAAAAGATGTTGTTCCTACTGAAGTGGTTTCTCAGAAAGATGAAGTAAAAGTTATGATTCTGGAAATTGATGCAACGAAGCGAAGGATTTCTTTGGGCTTGAAACAGTGTACAGAAAATTTGTTTGAGGTTTTTTCTAAACATCATCCTGTAGGAAGTCAATTAGAGGCAGAAGTTAAGGGAGTTACAGAATTCGGTCTGTTAGTAACGTTACCTTATGGTATTGAATTTGCGGTGCATAAGTCGGAGCTTTCTTGGACTCTTCCTTCAGATGAGGCGCTGTCTAGGTACCATGTCGGCCAAAAAGTACAGTTAAAAGTCACCAAGATTTCTTGCGAGGAAGAATTTATCGGTCTAAGTATAAAACAAGTGTCTAGTGATGCCAGCATGGAGCGTTTGCAATCTATAGAAAAAGGGCAAAATGTTAAGGCGCGTATAGTTCGTATTGCGGATTCAGGGATAGAGGTGGATTTGGGAGATGGGGCGCTTTCTTTCATTTCCCGCTCAGAACTTGCTGAAGATGCGGTGCACCAAAATCCTCATTCTTTTAAAGTTGGGGATATGATTGAGGCAAAGGTAATGAAAGTTAATGCTAAAACTCAGCAAATTCTCTTGTCGATAAAAGCTCTAGATCTTGAAGAGCGTTCTCGTATTTTATCTGAGTACATGGGAGAAAAAGAAAGTAGTTTTTGTTCGGCTTTAGATCGAGCGTTGGAGCAAAAAGAATAAGTTATTACTTTAAAAGCTAAAGGGGAAATTATGTTTGATTTTTGTGTTAAGACTTTTCTTTCTTCTTTGGAATCTGGAGAGATTAGGGCTGCTTATCCGAAAGAAGATGGGACTTGGGGGGTAGATGCACAGGTCAAACAAAAAATTTTAGCGTTATTTGGCTCTAGGGAAATGGGAATTATAGAGCAGTATTATATCGATAAAGTTTCTTTGTTTCCTAGAAGATTTTCTCTTGATGATGGTGTTCGCATAGTCCCTTTTGGATCGTCTATTCGACCGGGAGCGTGTGTTTCAAAGGGGGTGGTGGTTATGCCTCCCTCTTATGTTAATATTGGTGCATATTTGGGGGCAAGAAGTATGGTAGATAGCCATGTTTTGGTGGGGTCTTGCGCTCAAATCGGTGAAAACGTACATCTTTCTGCAGGTGTGAGTATTGGTGGGGTTTTGGAGCCTATTGAATCTCTTCCGGTGATTATTGAAGATGATGTTTTTGTTGGGGCAGGGTGCGTAGTAACTTCTGGGTTTCATGTAAAAAAAGGAGCTGTTTTAGGGGCTGGGTTGTCTTTGTCACGTTCTATTCCTGTGTACGATACAGTGAAGAATGAGGTTTATTACGGAGAAATTCCCGAATATTCTGTAGTGGTTCCTGGGACTCGGGCTATTTCTAGTGTTTTTCGCGATACACAATTGGCACTTCAGTGTGGAATTATTTTGAAATATCGTGATAGTCAAACGAATTCTAAAATTGCTTTAGAAGAGGCGTTGCGCTGAATGGTTTGTTGAACAAAACCGAAAAAATTTGAAATAAATTAAAAAAAATATTAACGATGGGGAGAAGTGCTTGTTTGGGTGTAATTTACTGACTAGTATGGTTTTTAAAGTTGTCTTTTTTGTTGGTGTGTTTTGCTTTGGAAGCGTTCAAGGAGAAAAGGATTCTAGAAATGCTTCTCCTTGCTTTGAATCTCCGCTTTCTTTAGAAGTGTATAATAATTGTTTAAAAAAATTTAATACTGTAGAAGCAAAATTTCTTCAAACGAGTGAATCTAAGTGTACTAAGGGAAAGCTGTACCTTCAAAAACCTGGAAAGCTTCGTATTATTTACGAAATTAACAGTCAGGGACAGCGAAAAGAAATTCTTTGTGACGGAACTTATCTTACAGAGTATGTTTTTGATTCTCAGGGAGAGCTTGAGGAAAGCAGCTCCGTAAACTTGTCAGAAACTCCTTTGCAAATAGTTTTAAATACTCAAGGGATAGATCTTCGATATGTTCGTGTGGAGCGCATTGTTTCTGCAAAAAAAAGTCGAGGTATTTACACGTATATTTATCTTGTTAAGAAAGAGGATTCTACAGAAGGGAAGGTCGTTCTTATTTTTAAAGAAGATAAAGAGGCAGGTCCCCAGTTTTGTGGGTGGACTATTTACGATGAACATAACAGAGAAATTATTCTTGAACTTACAGATGTTAATACCAACGTTATTATATTACCGAAAACTTTTTCTACCTCTTCAACTCTTTAGTGATAATGCTTTATACTCATCCTGTTTTACCGCTATCATGGCATCCTCTTTTGGATGATTCATCTTTTTGCATTGGAAAAAGTAATATTCATGCATTTCAGTGGATTCAAAAAGAAAAATGGCCTTTTCAGCATCTTAGTATTTACGGTCCAAAAGATAGTGGAAAAACTCATCTGGGGATGCTGTGGGCCAAAAAGCATCAAGCAGTTTGGTTGCCTTGTGCACACCCTTCTTTTGTTGATTCTAAAAAAAACTATGTTTTGGATGTTGATCCTCACTGTTTTAATGAACAAGATGTGTTTAGATTTTTAGAAGAAGTGCACGCTTTGGAAGCGTGTTGTTTGTGGCTAAGCGCTTTTCCTTTACATGTTCATTGCTCTCATTCTGCGTTGCGCTCTCGTTTTATTACATTTTTGTGTACTCAGATTCAAGAGCCTGATGATGCGTTGTTATCAAAGGTTTTAAAAAAGGCTTTTCGCGACGTCGGACTTATTGCTTATCCGCAAATTTTGGATTTTTTGATAAGGCGAATGGATCGCTCTTTTTCTAGTATTAGAGATGTTGTCGGGAAAATTCACGACTATACTTTAAAACATCGTGCTAATCTTAGTATTTCTGTTGTTAAGTCTGCATTAGACTGGTAAAGTCTAAGTGAAAAGTAAGAATAATATGAAATTAAAATTCAAGATCTTTATGCTGTTTGAGAGAGCTCTGGATATTTTGAGAAAGTAGGAGGAAGATAAAGTAAGGTATGCTTAGCATTTTGTGTCATTTCTGCACAATTTCTTCCTTTGTGGAATTCAGAATTGTCTATGATAGTTACTTTGTTCATGAATATTAAAATTTAAATCTTTGTAACTTTATTTTATTATTTTACTGGTATGCGATAATTAACGTTTAAGGTTTTTCTTAATTTTTCAGAAAGTTCTAAATTTTTTAGCAAGGCGGTACTTATTTGACACGAATAGGGAAATTCTGCAAGAACTGGAACGCGTCCGTAATATTCTATAGCTCTGGAATTTTCAATATTTTTTGTACCATTCATTACTACCCCCAACACAGGAATATTTCGGGCTCTTAATGCTTCCAAACTAAGTAATGTATGGTTTATACAGCCCAATTTTGTAAGCGAAACAAGAATAACAGGAATATCTAAGTGCTTGATAAGGTCTGCCATAAGATGTTTTTTGTTAAGCGATACTAAGATTCCCCCCGCTCCTTCTACTATCAGGTTATTTTTTCGGGGTAAAAAGATTTTTTTTATCGATACGATCATTTTCAATGCTCGCCGCTAAATGCGGAGACAAGGGCTCTGAGTAACTGTAAATTTCTGGATAAATTTTTACATCACAAAAGCATTGAACTTTTTGACTATCATTATTTTCTTTTTTACCGGTTTGAATGGGTTTAAAATAAGAAAATCCAGTATGCGTAATAATCCAACTTGAAATGAGCGTTTTTCCAACATTTGTGCTGGTTCCAGAAACGAAAATTTTCATTGATCTATCTTTTTAAAAATTCCAAAAAATATTTTATAGGTAACCGTTAACGGATGATGATTTTCTTTAATCAATTTTTTAAAGCTTACTAAATTATTGAATCAATTGATGCGCAGGCTCTAAGCAGCTCCAGATAGCGCACAAACGCTAAATGGCTATCTGAGGTTAGTGAAAAATTCATCGGCCAAAATTCAAAAATTTGATCGTATTTTTTTATCGTACGGCATATCTCAATTAGATCTTTTTCTTTGGATACTTATGAAGACGGATTATTTGATATTTATTAATAACATTTTTCCACTCGTAAAAAGTTCCTTCTAATAACGTTGAAAAAGCAAAAAGATTAGAGCTTTTTGTGTTGAAAAATTCTAAAGCGTTTTTTAAATTATTAACCCATTGTAAAGCTAATGCTTATTACATAATCATAAATACAAGCGCCGAGCTTTAGCATATCTCCAGGTAAGTAATAAATATTGGAATGATTTGAAAAGTTTATCTTCATGGTGCAAGCATTTTATCGGCAATGTCATTAAGATAGAAAGACGAGGAGTCAAATACAGGTAACAAAAGCTCAGGAAGGTACCCAGTTCCGTTCCTACATCTAAAATTGTTTGTGGAGTAAAATTTTTAAAATTTAAAACTTTATTAATCAAAAATGCAGCAGAGCTTTTTTGAATTTTTCCAACATAGTCATAAGAAATACTAACTTTATTAAAGTTTTTCTTTATATTATTTACTGGTATTGCCATAATATTTTTATACTAATTTGTGCTCAGCGTACCAAAACAAAAAATATTTTTAGATGCTACTGTCATTCAATAATCAAAAATTGTCTTTCTAATGCTTCACAGAATAACACATTATAAAACGTAGAAACAGAGTCCTATAAAAAAATTACGTCGAACTCTAAAATCCTTTCTAATTTTTAATTTAACGAAACTTTAAAATATATTGTATAAACAATAAAATCTAAATTTTAAAAATTATAGTCTAATCTTTTGAAAATAGATTGTAACACCCACATTACTTTTATTATCAAAAGATTCTATTCAAACGTTTAGTTTTTTTACAAATGAGAAAACAATGCGTTTCCTCGCAGTAATGCACCATTGCGATGCGCCCAACGTACCAAAGATTCTA
>NZ_BAUP01000067.1:0-7650 GCF_000648275.1 Holospora elegans E1
CTGCCAAAGAGTTTTGCAATAGTATACTGCATTTTTTCTACCAAACCCGAGACAACATCGCCATGGATCTTGTCGATCGCGCCAATGACAATTTTCAACGCATTAGTCCAACACTTTCAGTTTGATTGCTAGGACAACATCGCCACGGATCTTGTCGACCGCATCACTGACAACTTTCAACGTATCAGTCCAGTACTTTCAGTTTGATTGGACATAACTGCCTTCTTGTCTGTATTTTCTATGCCAATTTTCTATGCCACCTGCCTATCGCTGATACACTTATTTTAAATAGGTGCGATGCTTCAATATATCCGCCCCCCCTCATCTAAATATTCTATTCCTCTTTGTCTTAAATCGTTGGTGTAGCTCTTTGTCATTTTCCTTTTGTTGTAACAAAAAAATCACACCCAATTTAACCTAAATTACTACAGTTGAAATTGTTAATTTCAGAATTTAGAGATTATAAAATTTTGTGCTACCAATTTATTTTGTGCTACCAATTTGTTGTATTTAAGATCGCTAAAAAATTAAAAAAGAAAAATAGGATTTTTTAATTTATTATGTTGGAAAAAATGTCTCTACTCCACAATTAGAAGGAAAAGAAGGAATTTCACTTTGTCGCTTATCAGGTTTACGAGAAAAAAGTTGCTTGCTCGTTTGAATTTTTCCAAGCTGTTTTAAATTGATACTGATGCCAAAAGAAATTCCTGGACGTAAATCTTCTGCCATTCTATAGCGACTGTACTGAAGAAAAAAATCAAATAAAAAACATTCATTTTCATACCCAACCCCAACGCCTTGGTTTAAAGGGCGATTAGAGTGAGGGATATTTTCACTTAACTCATAAGTTCTATTTTTTTTTAAATTCTGAGTAACAAATGCGCGAAGGTGCCAATTTCGAGTAAAGAGATTTGTTTTTGCCTGTATAGTGATTTGATGCGCTAGTGTTCGATATAAAGGGTTGATTGCTAAAGGAGGAGCTGAAATAAATATGTAGTTTCCAGAACATTCCAGAATTTTAGATCCTATGCTTCCCCCCAGCATATGTGTTTGAGAGTCTAATTTTGGAGTGTGTACACGAAATCGGTACAACAATTTTGCCCAAGAACTATTCCAAGATACTCTTCCCACCACATCAGAAAATCCTTTTCGGATCCCAACTGGAATAAGCTCTAAAGCGGGAGGGGTAACTGACCACCGCTGACCTATGTACGCTTCTATATTTTGAGTACAATTTAACTGATATTGAACATTTAATGCGTAATTAACTCTACTTCCATCATCAACACGATCTAACCCTGTAAATCTATTATGGGCCAACAAATTACTGTCGTGAAATTGAACGTTTTGACTATCTTGATTAGGAATGCGCCAAGAATTAATTTTTCCAGGTGCTGCCACTGTCTGAAGTTCTGGAGTAATGATCCATCTACACCCCATCATGACAGGATATCGAAATGTAACCTCTGCCTCTGGAAAAATACGATAGTAATGGGTATTTATTCTAGGCAAACCAAGAAGAGGAGAAACTTTTTCAGGTTGAATATAAAGCATCGCAAAGGAGGTATACGGGGAAGGCTGATGTAAAACACTTAAAGGGCAAATTTGTGCACTGTATAGGGCTTGTCCCAAGCGTACAGATCCATGAATCTGAATGCCTCTATTGGTCAAATGGTGCACTTCTAAAGCCGAATCCATAGTAGCACGCTGCATTTGCGTACCTTCTTTGTTATACAAAGATACTGTACCTACCTCTATATCCGCGGTAATTTTTTTACTAAACATTCCGCTTCGATAACAGTATTTTAGTTCTGGCGTTACTGCGCAAGATCCTTCTGTTGTATCATCGGGGGAAAGGTCTTGATAACGCAAAGTCCGAAAAGAAAACCAATGCTTTGGATAAAATCCTTCAAATCCACTTTTAGATTCAAGATAAGGGGCGCTGGTGAATCCAAAAAAGGGGCGCGTAGTAAAAAATGTTCGATCTGAAACGATATATTCGTGCATAAAGAAACGCCAGTGAGGAGAAAAGTGCGAATCTAAATCCAAAGCTCCGTAGCCACGAAACCCTTGATGATCGACGGTTTGTTGTTTGGGAGCAAGATTGGCAGCTCCACTAATTTGAACCGCTCCTTGATAAAACCGTTTTCTGTAATCTGATGCTATCATTCCTCCACCGCTTTGCATGTAAAACGGAGTGACTTTCAAATCTTGTTGTGCACTCATCCGATAATAATAGGGAAGCCCAGTGTAGAATCCAGCACCTACGTTCCCCCCCACATAGGGAGCCAACATCCCACTGCGTGGCCGGGTAGGTAAATAAAAATAAGGAACCTGAATAAAAGGAATACCTTTCAGTTTTAAAGTCGTATCCGTATATTCTGTTTGAGAATTTTTCTGATCTTGTTCTACAATTGTACTATGCAAAGACCACAATGGCTCTTCTGATAATCGATCTTTGCAAGCGTGACAAGGTGTGTAAGAAATTCGCTCTGCTCTTATTTTTTCTTCAGAAAATTTAATAATTTTTCTGGCAGTTATGCGTTCTCTAAGATAAGTTAACATACGAACATTGTGCAACGTTCCAGTAGATAGTGTACTTTTTAATGTTCCTTTATCAAAAAAAATTCTGTCTCCAGCGCTATCCTTTAGTTGTCCGTTCTGGACAAAAATTTCATTTTTTGATTGGTCATAAAGCAGATAAGAGCACTCCAACTTAACATGCCCTTGACGAAGTGTACAAGGACCGGAAACTATTAAAACACGAGATTTTTCATCATAGGATCCTTCTTGAAGTTCTACTAGAAAAGGACTATCTTGGTACGCCTTCCAATCTTGAACATGGGGACAATACCGTACGGAAGGATGTAGAGAAAAAAGAGCAAAAGCTGTATTGGAATAACTTAACATTCCTCCAACTACAGGAATTCCCAATAGCGTTACTTTAGTTACCCTGAAAAAATAAGCCCAGCACGCGGGATACAAAATCCAAATATTAATGAAGAACATTCCACATTATGTCATTTTTTCAAAAAAAAAATACATGATTTTCTAGCTTAAATTCATAAAAAACTACAGATCTTGTTTTTAAAAAAGTCCAATTAAAAAATTAATAATTTCAAATGAAATATTAGTTTTTGAAATCTGATGAAAATAAAATTAAAAAAATATTATTAGGGTACCGTAAAATTTTTATGGTAAAATAATGTGAAGTAGTCCCTTGTATGTTTTTATATACCAAGATAAAATTTTTTAAATAAACTGTTTAAGGTTATATTTTGGATAGTTCTTTTATGTTTGCAGAATTTGCTCAAATACTTTTAGATGAAATTTTTTCTCGTATTCACGCTTTTGAGTCTATTCTTTCTTGGGATGTTAACGAAAGAAGTGGAGTTTTGGAAGTTAAGATTCCAGCTGTTCCTTCGGTATACCTCATCCATCAGCATAATATTTTAGAACAAATCTGGCTATCGTCCCCCCTTTCCGGAGGATGGCATTTTACTTTTGACGCTTCTAGCAATACATGGCACGATACAAGAAAAAAGTATCCGTTTTTTCTTATGCTTTTTTCAGAATTCAAACCGCATATCCCTAAATCATTGTGGAGAGATTCATTACTAAAAGAACAGAAAGTTTCGGTCTAATTTTTCATATTCGTTAAGAAGTATGTTTATTGTGTTGATGGGCAACGCATTAATATGACCTGTCTTATATGGAGATCAAATAAAAAATTCGTATACAACGAGAATAAATTAAGCTGTAATGTTTGTCAGAACTTGAAAAAAATACGTCCTATTCAAATTTATTTAATATGACTTTTTTATGTGATCTTAGCTCTATTTCTTCCATCTAATTTTCTTTTATTTCTTCCACAAAAGTATGATCTTCGATCATGTCCAAAAAATAGCCTCCCTCTCGGAAATCAATATCGTTTTCATAATTCGGTGTAACATTATACAAAAAGTGATTATACTTGCTTTTTAGAAGTTTCTTAAAAAGCCTTATTTTTTTTGGAATGAACTCTGTTAAGAGGAGCAACGTTGCATATTAGAATACGAGCTAAATCCGTTAACTACATGATTTTTAAGATTATATTGGTCCATGCTAAAGGAAAAAATTTCTGATCAATGAACTAAAGCTTCGTTAAGGTGTTATTATGGATAACTCCTCTTTTCATAAATCCAAGAGAAGTAGAAAATTAATAGAATCTGTAAAATGCGGTATAATTTTTCTACCTCCTTGCTCTTGTGATTTGAATCCAATAGAGAAATTCTGGGCTAATGAAGAGGTGACAATATAACTAAATTCCAACGCTCTATTCGACGCTATTTCGTGGTTCTTTAACATATCTTATTCAACCTAAATTACTATAAAAGACGTAAAAACTGCTTTGTCAAACGATAGTATTTTTCATTCTAACCTTTTCTTCCAAAATCCAATTTTAAATATTTATATAAATTTTTTGTCCTATACGTAAAAAAGTCCTATTAAATAAATTTTAAATAAGTCATCAATAGAAAAGTTATTCGTTCTACATAGTGCTTAGCTTAGGACTATTTTTTCCCAATGTAGTTGAGATCAGGTGAATAAGGAGGCAAATATAGAAAAGTACGGCCAAAGTCTTCCAGAAATTTTTTCTGGTCGTACATGTTGTGCATAGCTTTTTTATGTGATCTTAGCTATATTTAAAAAAAATTATTTTATTTAATAGAATTTTTATTTTTATATTGCACTATATTTAAATATACATTTAACATTAATTTTTATAATGAAAAAAATATTTTTATTTATTAGTGGTTTAGGCGTTTCTGCTCATGCTAGCAAAGAAAGTGTGAATGCCTAGACAAGAGAGATGAAAAACGACATTATCTCATCCTTCAATGAGCATCGTTTTCCACCACTTAATCATTTGAAAAGACTTGGAAAAGAAATTCTAAAGGATTACAGAAATATTGATTCTGATGTCGAATATCTAAAAAAAGATTAAACACTATCGAAAGTATTTTGTTAGGTGCAAAAGAATTTTTAAACGGTGTTGCTACAAATTCAGAACGCTTATCTCAAGAGGTTCTTCAATCTGTATCATTCGAAGAAACAGAAAAATTTAAAAAATCTTTTGCTGCTGATCTTGACAAAGCAATAGAGTTATCTGAGCGTGAGGATATCGATTTTTCTGAATTGAGAAAAATTTTTTCTGAAACAACTAAAGCTCAAATTTTTTCTGTATGCTTAAAAAGTTTAAGGTATAAAGATCCTTCGAATATTAAAGATATAAAAGTTTTTGATCCCGAAGGTTCTTCCTTCAAAAATCAAGTTCCGTTTAATCTAATAAAATCTTCTATATCTTCTCTTGTTGATAAGATAGAACGATTTATGCCTCAAGTTAAAGCTTATGCAGGTATGAGTGAAATCGCTGAATTTGTTTCAAAGGTATCAGAGCAAGTGTTATTAGGAAATAATTTAACTCAAGAGAAAAAACTGACTTCTCTGCCTACGAAAAAAATGAGGATAGTTCCAAAATTCTAAACTATCAAATACAGTCATTAGAAAAATATTTTGAAGATTTTAAAAATTTCGTTTTATACAGACCAAAAAAATTTGAAAATTATAGATTGACGAACACTTCAACCAATTCTATTGCTCCAAAATTTCAGCCAAATTTGAAAAATTTTCCTTTTCCTCCTCCTGAATCTGGACTGTTAAAAAAACAAATTTTTGAAAAAGTATTTTGTGTCTCCGTGGAATCTGTGCGTCAACTTAATGATTCAAAGGTGAAAATTCCTCCTCCATCAGAATGTTTAGATAATTGGAATAATGTTTCTAACGACGGAAAATATGGTCCAAGTTTTGATTATCTATATGATTTTCAACGAAAAGAGATTCTTGATTCGATCTCTGAAATTCAACAAAAGACAATAAGTCTTCTGAAAAAATAAAAAAAATTATTATAGCACACATCAATATGAAATGGTTATAATTTAAGCTAAATTTTCTGTAGTATTTGTATTCCCTTGGAATGAGCCATAAAAAAAGCCTTGAATCCTTCCACGCAGAAAAACGATCCACGTTTTCGAAAAAACTTTCGAGTATAAGACTTTTAGGCTGCTCTATCATTTTTATTGACGAAAGCGGATTTACTTGTGGTCTGCCAAAAACTCAAGGGGGGCTTTTTTGTTTCGGTGTCCACGATTGGGGGATTTCTTCCTGTGAGTTTGTTTCAAACTACTCTTAACGCAGCTGTTTTTGAATGCTTGGGTAATTCAAGATCTCCTTCCAAAAACAGCCTAAAAGTATACTCTTCTTGGATAACGTCTTTTCATAAGGCAATGTACAGCGCCCCCTTTTTCATGACTACAATTTATAACTATTTCTATTTTATATTGTGTACGCTAGAGGAAAGTCCTTGAGGCCTGAGTCAATTCTGTAAGGAAAATTAATATGAAAGAAACAGACCAATAACATTTTTTGTACAGTTCCCATACTCCCCCTCACTTTTTTTCAGGTAGTTTAAAAGATCGCTGAAATCAAAGAATAAGAGTTTATCTTTGATCCACCTGAGTCCCCTTGTGAAGTATGAATAACAAAGGCGCTCTGACTGTTTTTTTGTAAGCAATTTCTTGTGTAAGGCCCGTTATAGAAGCGTATACAGTAGCAACAGCGACAATGGTCATAAGTTTGGAAAGTCTTCCCAAATCTTTCATAGGGGGATTTTCAAGGTTAACCCCTTGCGTTTTCATAGTTCTGAACAGCCGTTCAATATCCCATCTTTGTTTGTTTAGTACCCGGTCTTTATCTTAAGCAAATGACAAGGTGCTCATCTTTAATCTTTTTACCTACGGCCCCCCCTAGGATCATCCAGCATGTTATACAGATGGCGGCTTTCGTCCGTATTTAGGTGAGTAAAAAAATCCTTCAAAGGCTTTTTAGAGGTGCCGAAGTTGGCCAATGGATTATCCTTTATACGGATAAAAAAAGGGATCTTGTGGTCACACAAACAAGTCAAACAAACAAGTCAAACAAATAAGTCAAACAAATAAGTCAAACAAATAAGTGATCCAATCTTTGCCCACAAATTCGCGATCAGCTGAAAAGGAGAGAATTTTATCGCCCCCAAAGATTTCCTTAAATTGATTTAATAAACTGATGCGTGCTAGGGGGTGCGAATTTTTCTGGTGATCAAGCATGCTCTAAAACAAAGGAAACGTAATCTTTCCAACTCTAACAGCTAGTACGAGGCAATTGATATTCTGCGTTCCAAACTTCCAATTGGTGCCATCGAGCATTAAATGCATTTTAGGAACTTGCTCCCAAATGCTTGATATCAAGGCTTTTGAGAAGAGTCCAGAATCAATTAACTTGTCCTCAATTACTTGTCCTTTTAAAAAAACTCCTGACGCGTTCAAGCTTGGATTTTATTGAAGCTGGAGAGTTCATCTTGTGGATCAGCGCAAGATGCTGAACCTTTCGCTGATCGATAAGTACGAAGGTTTTAAAAGTCTCTGCGCGGGAATTGTGAAAAGCTAATAGTTTTTTTATCTTGTTTATTAAGGATGAGAGGTTCATTTGCATTAAACATTGTTGTTTATTTTTAATAAAATAGCCTCTCTTTCGGATCTTTAAAAGACCCTTCAAAAAAGTGAGGGGGAGTAT